>JAPULP010000377.1 GCA_027294815.1 Gemmatimonadota bacterium
TAGTCGTCGCGTTTCCGGCACAGTGCGAAGTCGCGCTCGAACCGGCCGTCGTGATCCAACGGCGCGTTCGCCTGTGCCACGGAATACTCTTCCTCTTCGGACGCCGACAGCCACTGGATCTCGTCCGTGACCACGCTGTCTTTCACCTTGCGATACGGCGTCTCGATGAAGCCGAGGTCGTTGACACGGGCGTAGGTCGACAGGCTGGTGATGAGTCCGATGTTGGGACCTTCAGGCGTCTCGATGGGACACATCCGTCCGTACTGCGAGTAGTGGACATCCCGCACCTCGAAGCCGGCGCGCTCACGCGTCAACCCGCCGGGACCTAGCGCCGACAGGCGGCGCTTGTGTGTCAACTCGGCAAGCGGGTTGGTCTGGTCCATGAACTGCGACAACTGCGAGCTGCCAAAGAACGCCTGGATGACTGCGCTCACGGTGCGCGCGTTGACCAGATCGTCCAGCGTGATCTTGTCGGGATCGTTGTTGATGCTCATCCGCTCTTTGATGAGCCGCGCCATGCGTGACAGTCCGACGGAGAACTGATTGGCGATCAATTCGCCAACGGTCCGCACCCGCCGATTGCCCAAGTGATCGATGTCGTCGGTGAACCCTCTTCCTTCAGACAGGTCGAGGAGGTACCGCACGATCGCCACGAAGTCCTCTTGGGTCAGCACCGTATGATCCGGCGCCACGTTGACCTTGAGCCGCTGGTTGATCTTGTACCGGCCCACCCGGCCCAGATCGTATCGTTTCGGATTGAAGAACAGCCTCTCCAACGCCGCGCGGGCCGTCGCCAGGTTCGGCGCCTCGCCCGGACGCAACAAGGCGTAGATCTGCTCCAGCGCTTCAGCTTCGGACGAGGTCGGATCCTTGGCCAGCGTGTTCTTGATGATTTGCGATTCACCGCGAGCCGACGGCAGCAACACGTCGACCTTGTAGGCCTTCGCTTTCAGGAGCTTCTTCTTGAGATTCTCGGTTATTTCCTTCCCGCCCGTCGCGAGCACCTCACCCGTCTGGGGGTTGGGTACATCGAAGGCGAGCACGTACCTCTCGTCGCGGTCGCGCATCGACGTGGGCCGTTCGTCCTCACGCAGATCGACCTGCGCGTACCGAGCGAAGACCTGCACCTTCTTCATGCCCATCGTGCGCAGGACGGTGTACAGCTCCTGCGTCAACTCGTCGCCCTCTTTGGCGAGCGGTTCGCCCTCCGCGTCGTCTGGATTCGGAATGACCTCCGCGAGCAGCGTGCCAAGCACCGCACGACGCAGGGTGCGCTCGTCGTGGTCTTTCGAGAGGTCCAACGTCCGCAGCGCGTAGAAGAGGCGCAGGATGTCGAGGTTCGTTCCGTAACCGAACGCACGCAGCAGCGCCGTGGCAGGGAATTTCTTCTTCTTGTCGATGTGGACGAAGACGACATCATGAATGTCGACGGTGAACTCCACCCACGAGCCGCGGAACGGGATGATGCGCGCACTGTACAAGCGCTGTCCGTTGGGGTGTATCGACTCCTCGAACACCACACCGGGTGAGCGGTGCAACTGCGACACCACCACACGCTCGGCCCCGTTGATCACGAAGGTGCCCAGGGGGGCGAGGATCGGTAGTTCGCCCAGATATACTTCCTTCTCGATGATGTCTTTGGGACGCTTCTCGCCGCTCTCGAGCGTCTCGTTGATCAGCAACCGGAGCGTCGCCTTGAGCGAGGCCGAATACGTCATGTCACGCTCGATGCACTCCCCGACCGTGTATTTCGGCGCACCCAACGAAAACTTGACATACTCCAGCGAATAGTTGCCATTCACATCCGCGACCGGAAATACTTCCTGGAACACCCGCTCCAAACCCAAATCCGCGCTGTTGCCGTCGGTCCCCTTGCGCAGCAGGACCTCGAACGACCGCAGCTGGATGTCCAGGAGGTGGGGCATGGGCATGCCCGACTCCAATTTTCCGAACGAGATAGTTGGGAGTGTCTTAGTCATCTACGTACCTCTCGCAACACATACGGCCCCGCCCCCCTCAGACCCACCGTGGAGGGGTTGTCGGGGCTCGCTGTGCGAGCAGTTATGGAAATACCGCTAGTTCGTGACATACCGTCTTTGCTGAGAAGGAACGCTCTCACGCCGGCCCGCCCCAATGACGACCGGTCGAGAGAGACCTACTGCAGCTCGACGGTCGCGCCCTGCTCTTCGAGTTTTGCTTTGATGGCCTCGGCCTCTTCTTTGGACACGTTTTCCTTGACGTTGCTCGGGGCGCTGTCTACCAGATCCTTGGCTTCCTTCAAGCCAAGCGACGTCACCTCGCGCACGGCCTTGATCACTTGGATCTTCTTGCCGCCCACGTCTTTGAGGACCGCTGTGAACTCGGTCTTTTCCTCGACGACGCCGCCAGCGTCACCACCACCCGCGGCCGGCGCGGCCGCGGCGGCCGGAGCCACCGCGATCGTCACGTTGAACTTCTCCTTGAAGACCTCGATGAACTCGGCGAGATCGATCACCGACATGTTGCCGATGGCCTCAAGGAGTTCGTCCTGGCTCAATGTTTTTGTCGCCATGTATGTCTCTCTACAAACTGTGGTTGTGGCGGCGCCCTAACAGATGATCATCTGTGTTGCTAGGAAGCATCCGCACGTTGCGTACGAAGCGCCTCGAGGGCGCCAACGAATTGGTTCAGCATACCGCTCAGCACACCTACGAACCCCTGGAGCGGTCCTTGGAACGCCCCAGCGGCCTGACTCAACAACTCATCACGGGTCCCTAGCTTCGCCAGCTGCTGCACTTCTTCGGGCGTGACCCGTTTGCCGTCCACCAAGCCGGCTTTGATCGTCGGCTTGTCTTCCGTCACCTTACGAAAGTCGGCCAACACTTTGGCCGCACCCACGGGCTCGGTTCCCGCAAACACGAATGCGGTCGGGCCGGCGAGCACGTCGTCGAACGTGTCGATCGACGCCTCGTGGAGCGCCCGCAGTGCGAGCGTGTTCTTCGCGACCAGGAAGTCCACACCGGCACTCCGAAAACGCCGGCGCAAGTCGGTCATGTTCTTCACGGACAACCCGGTGAAGTCCGCCAGGTACATCGTGGGCGACTCGGTGATACGGTTCTTCAGCCTGCTCACAAGCTCGTTTTTTTGCTCTTTTTTCAGCTTCATCTGTATGCCGCCGTCTCCACGTCCACTCCAGGCCCCATCGTGCTCGAAACCGACACTTGCTTGATGTACGTCCCCTTCGCAGCGGCGGGCCTTGCGCGCACCACCGAATCCATGAACATGCCGAGATTCTCGGTCAGCTGTTCGGCGGTAAACGACACCTTGCCGATCGGCGCGTGCAGATTCCCGGTCTTGTCCACCCGGTACTCGATCTTGCCGGCCTTGATCTCTTTGACCGCCGCCGCGACGTCCATCGTGACCGTACCCGACTTCGGGTTGGGCATCAGGCCGCGCGGGCCGAGAATCCGGCCGAGCTGGCCAGCCTGGCCCATCATGTCGGGTGTCGCCACCACGACGTCGCAATCGAGCCACCCGCCCTTGATCTTGTCGACGTACTCGGGACCCACGAAATCGGCGCCGGCTTCCTCGGCTTCGCGCGCCTTGTCGCCCTGCGCAATCACGAGGACCCGCACGCTCTTGCCGGTGCCGTGCGGCAACACCACCGTGCCGCGCACGATCTGGTCGGCGTGCCGCGGATCGACTCCGAGGTGCACCGCGATGTCGACGCTCTCGTCGAACTTGGCAAACGCCGCTTGCTTCACCGCACCCACCGCATCGCTCGGTGCGTAGGGCTTGCTGCGGTCGATCGTGGCGCTGGCCGACCCGAATTTCTTCCCGCGGCCCATCAGTCGATCACCTCGACGCCCATCGATCGCGCGGTACCAGCCACGATCTTCATCGCGCCCTCGATGTCGTTGGCGTTGAGATCCGGCATCTTGATCTCGGCGATCTTTTTTAGCTGCGCCCTGGTCACCTTGCCGACCTTTTCCCGGTTGGAGGTCGGCGACCCTTTGTCGAGCCCCAACTCCTTCTTGAGCAACACCGCCGCCGGCGGCGTCTTGGTGATGAAGGTGAACGTGCGGTCGCGATAGATCGTCAACTCCACGGGGATGATCAGCCCCGTGTCTTTTTGGGTCTGGGCGTTGAACTGCTTACAGAAGTCCATGATGTTGACACCGTGCGGGCCGAGCGCGGTACCAACGGGAGGTGCAGGATTGGCCTGGCCAGCCGCTACATGCAGCTTCACAAAGCCGACGACTTTCTTCGGAGGCATCTTTCTCCTTCTAACGCTGGGGTCGGGCCCCTAGCTCCCACATTCCCAGTGGTCGGGGCGGCGCAAAGACTAGTGCGCCTTCAGCTGCAAATAATCCAATTCCACGGTGGTGGGCCTGCCGAACAGGCTCACGCTCACACACACTTTTCCTTTGTCGGGGATGACCTTCTCTACCGTACCGCTGAATTCTGAGAAGGGTCCCTCCATGATCTCGACGATCTGGCCAGCCAAGAAGGGGATGTCCTCTTCGGGCTTTTTCTCGTCGATTTCTTCTTCGACACCCAACAGCCTGTTGACTTCGTCCTGACGCAACGGCTGCGGCGTCCATCCCTGACCGACGAACTTGATGACCCCTTGAATGCCATTGACGATGTGCATCGTGTCTTGATTCAGCACCATCTCCACCAGCACGTACCCGGGGTACACCCTCCGCTCGACGGTGACCTTCTTACCGTTCTTGATCTCCACAACCTGTTGCGTCGGCACCAACGCCTGACGGATCAGCCGCTCTTCCTCCGGCCGTGAGTCATCTGAAATCCGCCGCTCGATCAGCAACCGCACCTTGTTCTCGTGGCCGGCGGTCGTCTGAATCGCGTAAAATCGGTGTTCCATTGCGACTCCGATCACCCGATCAACCTGCCCAGTGTGCGGATGAGTGTGAACGAGAAGAACCAATCCATGAGACCGATGATCACACCGACGATCGTAACCACGATGACGATCGCCACCGTCTGCTGGCGAAGTTCTGCCATCGTAGGCAGCGTTACCTTGCGCATCTCCCCGCGCACGTCACGGATGTACCGTACGGACTTGCCCGCCAGCGCCAACACCTTGCTCACGGTTACTTCGTCTCCTTGTGCAGCTTGTGCGATCTGCATCGCGGGCAGAACTTCTTCCACTCGACGCGTTGCGGATGCTTACGACGATTCTTTGTCGTGAAGTAGTTCCGCTCTCTGCAATCAGTGCACTCGAGAATGACTTTGTCTCTCGCCATCGCCCTACTCGTGAATCTTCGTGACCACGCCGGCGCCGACCGTCCGGCCGCCTTCCCGAATCGCAAACCGCAACCCCTCGTCCATCCCGATCGGCGTGATCAACTCAATCAGCATCTTCGTGTTGTCCCCCGGCATCACCATCTCCACCCCCGTCGGCAACTCCACCGACCCCGTCACGTCCGTCGTCCGAAAATAAAACTGCGGCCGGTACCCCTTGAAAAACGGCGTGTGCCGCCCCCCCTCATCCTTCGTCAGGACGTACACCTCCGCATCAAACTTCGTATGCGGCGTCACCGACCCCGGCTTCGCCAACACCATCCCCCGCTGGATCGCGTCCTTATCCGGGCCCCCGCGCCCCCGCCCCGCCGGGGGGCGCGCGCGCCCCGCGGGGCGGGGGAGGGGG
>JAPULP010000378.1 GCA_027294815.1 Gemmatimonadota bacterium
ATCACCGCTGGGTGAGGAAACGGTGAGCGTGCCGGCGGGATCACAGACGGGCTCCGTGTTGACGGTGCGTGGCAAGGGCCTGCCGAGCTTGTCGCGGGGCGGTCGTGGAGATCTCCACGTTCGCCTGCAAGTGTGGACGCCGAAACATCTCGCGCAGGAGCAAGAGGAACTGTTTCGACGCCTGCGTGAGTTGGAAGGTGAGCCGCCGGCGGACGAGCGTCTGGGGCGGCGGTTTTGGAGCCGGATGAAGGAAGCGTTTGGAGGGTGAGCACCCCTTCCTCGTTCGAGCCGGCAATGGACTCGAAGACGGCCGGGCAAATCGAGTTCGCACAAGCGTTGGAATTGGTTGCGCAGCGAGCGGTGTCCGACGCCGGGGCCGCGAGCGTGCGCGCGCGGGTACCGCTGGCATCGACGGATGCCGTACGTGAGGAACTCGCGGCAGTCGCAGAGCTTGCCGATCTGATCGACCGGGGAAAAGGGATCTCTCCCCAGTCGGTTCCCGACGTGCGGCCTCTCCTCGAGCAACTCGAGATTCCGGGCAGCGTGTTGGAAGGTGCGCAACTCTCGGAGTTGGGCCAGGCCGTTCAGGCCATTCAGGCCACGGTCCGGGACCTCGACGGTTTGCGACAGGATGGCCCTCGGATCCACGCGCTCGTCGTGGAGCCCCCTCCGACGACCTTGACCCGACGATTGACCGCCGCGATCGACGTCGATGGGACCGTTAAGGACACCGCGTCCGACGAGGTCGCGAGATCGCGGCGCAACGTCAGGACTACACGCGACCGTCTCATCAAGTTGCTCGACAGCCTGATCAAACGTTTTTCCTCCTCGGTATCGAGCGCGGGTGCCGGTGTGACCATGCGCAGCGGTCGGTACGTCATTCCGGTACGGAGCGAATCGCATGCCCGAGTCAAGGGAATCGTCCACGGGGAATCCGGGTCCGGCGCCACCTGGTTCATCGAGCCCGAAGAGGCGGTAACGTTGGGGAACGAACTCGGTGCGTGCGAGGCCGCCGAAAGCCGTGCGGTACTCAAGCTGCTCCGAGATCTCACCGAGTTGGCTCGGCCTCACGCCGCACAAATCCTCGAGGGATGGACCATGTGCGTGAGGGTAGACGACTTGTATGCTCGTGCGCGGTACGCACTCGACGTAGGGGCGAAGGTGCCGGCGGTTGTCGAAGCGCCGTCGCCGATGGTGATACGCATTGGCCGCCATCCGCTGTTGCTCGCCGAGCTGGAAACAGTGGTCCCGTTCGATCTCGAGACCGAAGCGAACGAATGCGTCATTGTGGTCAGTGGTCCGAATACGGGTGGCAAGACGGTGTTGCTCAAGGCGGTAGGACTGATCAACGCCATGGCGCAGTCGGGCGTAATTCCACCAGTGGGTGAGGGCACCATCCTTCCGGTTTTTGAGACGATTTTCGCCGATATTGGTGATCACCAATCGATCTCGGAAAATCTCAGTACCTTTGGTGGTCACATCGCCGCGTTGAAAGCAGTGCTCGAAACGGCCGACGACCGTTCGCTCGTGCTGCTCGACGAGTTCGGAACGGGTACGGACCCGTCGGAGGGAGCGGCCCTGGCGGGCGCCGTTTTGCAAACCCTGTGTGACCGAGGCTGTATCACCGTCGCAACGACACATCTCAGTCAACTCAAGCAGTTGGCGTCGGAGACTGCCGGAGCCGTCAACGCGTCGCTGCAGTTCGATCCCGATCACTTGGAGCCGACATATCGGGTCGTGAAGGGCATTCCCGGGCGATCGTATGGATTGGCGATCGCCCAGCGTCTGGGTTTTCCGTCGCAAGTCTTGAAGCTTGCGCAAGACTTGCAGCCCGATTCCGAAAGATCGTTGGAAGCGTTGCTCGCCGACGTCGAGGAACGCGACAAGCAGTTGACGGCTAAAGCGCGAGAGATTGCGGACGCAAGCGCGCGCATCGAGGCGGAACACGATGGACTGGACCAAGTACGGTCCGATTTAGGGCGGCGGGCGGCCGAACTCGACGAACAGGCCCGCGACATCGAACTGAACGGCCGTGCCGATGCGCGGCGGTTCTTGCTCGATGCTCGTAAGCGGGTGGAGGAGGCACTGGGCGTTGCCCGCGCGGCCGTTTCTGAGGCCACCGCCAAGGAAGCGCGGAAGTTGGTTGAGGAAGGCGTGCAGGGTGAAGGCGCGGCCTTGAAGAGGCTCGAGCACGAGGCTCGTAAAAAAGGGTGGAAAATCAAAGGGCCCCGTCGCAAGGCGGATCAACAACTGGAAACGCCGGACGTGGTGCCCTCTGTGAAACAGCGAGCACCTCTGGTTCTCCACGTGCCCGAGCGCGCCGCGCCGACGGAGATAGATCTGCGGGGCATGACGGCTGACGAGGCGGAGGAAGCGGTGCTGCATGCGCTGGACGATGCCGTTGTCGCCGATCTGGGCGCCGTTCGCATCATTCACGGAAAAGGCACAGGCGCATTGCGTGAGCGCGTGTCCGACGTGTTGTCTCGAGATGCACGCGTCGCCTCGTTCCACAACTCGCCGCCGCATCAGGGTGGATGGGGTGTGACGATCGCGGAGTTCAAAACGTGACCGCGATTCCCGACGAGCTCATCGAGCAAGTTCGCGACACCGCCGACCTCGTCAACGTGCTGGGCGAACACATCGATCTCAGGCGGACGGGCACGGATTATCGCGGTCCGTGTCCTTTCCACGGCGGAACGAAACGCAACTTGGCGGTCATTCCCAAGAAGCAGATGTATTACTGCTTCGTGTGTCACGAAGGCGGCGACGTTTTTACGTTTTTTATGAAGCATTTCGGGATGGATTATCCGACGGCGGTCCGAGAAGTCGCGGCCAAGGTCGGCGTGGTGATTCCGGACCGGCCGACCGGTGGCCCCGATCCTCGGGAGCCGTTGTTTTCGGCGGCGGCGGTTGCGGCGGAGTGGTATGCGAGACGACTGCGTGAGGCCCCTGACGGTGAGATGGCGCGAAAGTATCTCAAGCAACGGGGATTGTCGGGTGAGGCGTTGCATCCTTTGGGTTTGGGGTTCGCGCCAAAGGGGAAAGCGTTCCTCGAAGCCATGGAAAAGTTGGGCATCTCGGAGGAGGTGTTACTCGAAGCGGGTCTCGCGGTGCGTCGGGACGAGGACGCCGTACGGCCGCGATTCTGGGGACGTTTGCTCTTCCCCATTCACGACCTTCGTGGCCGCGTCGTCGGATTCGGAGGACGCGTACTCGGCGATGGTGAACCGAAGTATCTCAATTCCCCCGACTCCAGGATCTTTCATAAAGGACAGCTGCTGTACAACCTGCACCACGCCCGTCCTGCGATCCGTCGCGCTGAAAAGGCCATCGTGGTCGAGGGATATTTCGATGTTCTGCGGACCGTCGAGGCGGGAATGGAAAACGTGGTTGCGCCCCTGGGAACCTCATTGACGTCCGACCAGGCAGCGCTCCTCAAGCGCTACGCCGCTGAAGTCATATTACTGTACGACAACGATCCGGCTGGATTGCGCGCCAGCTTTCGAGCGGGGGACGAACTGTTGCGTGCGGGGGCACGGGTCAATATCGCCACCCTCCCGCAAGGCGAAGATCCGGATACGGTGGTGGTCAGAGGGGGTGCCAAAGCGCTCAATGAAATCGTCGACGACGCGCTCGACGTCTTCGAACGCAAGCTGCAGCTACTCGATCGCAAAGGGTGGCTGGGGTCGTTGGCGGGCCGGCGCCGGGCGCTGGACCGGCTATTACCCACGCTTCGCGCGGCGCGAGATGCCGTCACGCGCGATCTCTACATCACGCGGGCCGCGGAGGCGTTGGGAATCACCGCGGAATCGATTCGTCCGGAGGTCGGCTCGCGCGAGGGCCGGCGCCCGTATACTCAGCCTGTCGAGGGGGGGAAGATACCTCAGCGCGGCCGCGCGGGGTCGATGTCGGCCGAACGCAATCTCACTCGCGTGATGGTGCACGAGCCCGGCTGGCGCTCGCGCATTGCGGAGCAGGTTCCGGACCCGTCCGTGCTCGGTGATCCCGACCGGGTATTGTTCGAGTATCTTGCGATGCAACCTGACGACGTGACTGGTGCGGAGATGCTCAGTCACGTTGAGGGTGAGGCACGAACGGTGCTGGCGGGTGTGCTGGAAGAGGCTTTGGGAGAGATCGACGTGGATGCCCTCGTTGCCGGTTCGCTCAACCATCTGCGCGGTCGCGGTATCGAGTCGGAACTGGAAACGCTACGACGTCACATGGCGGTAGCCCCGGAAGAGGATAAACCGGGAATCGTTCAGCAGATCAACTCGCTGAGTCGCCAATTGGCGGTATTGAAACCCGGACGCTGGAATGTCATTCGAACAGGGAGGAGCAGTGCACTCTGATCTTGAACGTCTGTTAGTGCTACAGGAGGCTGACAAAGTGGTCATGGGAATCGAGGATGAGCTCAAGACGCTGGAGCCCGAGATTGCCAGTTTGGACGAATCAGTCGAGAAACTCGAAACTGAGCACGGTCGGCTTCAGGCCAACCTGGAAAACGCCAGCGGCAAGCGTAACGAGTTGGAGAGCAATATCGAAACGTATCGTGTGATGCAGGAGCGTCGCCGGCAGAAGTTGGAGTGGGTACGAGGGGCCAAGGAAGCATCGGCGTTGATGGCGGAGATCGATCTGGCCCGAAGCGTGTTGGCCAAAGAGGAGGCGGAGTGGATTCGTTCCTCCGATACAGTCCAAGAGATCCAATTGGCGGCCGACGAAGCCAGTCAGCATGTCGTGAGCGAG
>JAPULP010000379.1 GCA_027294815.1 Gemmatimonadota bacterium
GTGCAGGGAGAGCCATCATTCGCGACGCGTGGCAACGACGCTTGCGAGTGCGGCGGAGCGCGAGTCGAGCGCTTCGAGGACCTCACGAGCGAACAGCACTTTGAATGGCACCACAAGTGAGATGAGTTCGCCCATCTTCAAGAGGTGACCTGGGGAATTCGGACCCCATCCAAACTCACCCTGGCCTTCGAGAAAGGTTTCGTAAATCAAGTGACCGCCCGGCTTCAACGCCTGTTTGAAATCCTCCATCCGGCTACGGTCGAGGTAATTGAACGCCATGACGATGTCGAACGTCTTCTCAGGAAGGGGCAACGTGGTGAGGTCCGCACACTCCCACTTGATGGTCAGACCACGCTGCGCCGCCCGGATGTGACCCGCGTCGATCCGATCGCGGTCACCGTCGATAGCCACAACGTCAGCCCCCAGCTCGGCAGCAGCGAGGGCGTGACGCCCTTTCCCACAGGCGATATCCAGCACCCGAGCGCCGGGCCGAATCAGCCGCCGATGCCAGCTAAACCAAGTGCTTGGCCTCTGGTCTTGTTCCTGAGCTGACTTGCTCGTGGATTCCCCCTTTTCTCAAGCAACTCGCACCAAGAATCTTGCGGCCATGGCCGCCGACCCCGTGGACGTGTTGATCATAGGCGCCGGGATCAACGGAGCCGGGATCGCCCGAGACGCCGCTATGCGAGGGTTCCGCACCGCCCTCGTTGACAAAGGTGACTTCGGTGGCGGAACCAGCGGCCGGTCGTCGCGACTGATCCACGGCGGTCTCCGCTACCTCGAAATGGGCAACATTCGCCTGGTCTTCGAAGCTAGTCGGGAGCGCCGAACCCTGCTCCGAATCGCGCCGCACCTCGTCAGGCCAAGATCGTTCATTTTCCCCATCCACGCGGGTGGACGACTCTCCCGCTGGAAGCTCGCAGCCGGCCTGACGCTGTATGACATCCTGGCGCTCTTCAGAAATGTGCGAAGGCATCGTATGCTGGGCAAGCAACGACTCCTACGTGCCGAACCCCACCTCCGCGACCGGGGCCTCAAAGGCGGTGGGCGCTATTACGACGCCCAATGCGACGACGCACGGCTCACCCTTGCCAACGTCCGCAGCGCCCACGCGCACGGGGCGCTGGTCGCCAACTACGTACACGTCGATGACTTTGAACCCGCCGACGGTCGTGTGCGGCGGGTCCGGGCGACAGATCGCGTCACCAACTCAAGTTACACGATTCGGGCCAAGGTTGTCGTGAACGCGACAGGTCCTTGGTCGGACAAGCTACGCGCCAAAGACGGCAACTCCGCCCCTGTGTTACGCAGAACCACGGGCGTGCACGTGGCGGTGCCTCGAAATCGGATCGGAAACACCGAGGCCATCGCCATGACGTCACCGCTAGACGGACGCGTCATGTTCGTCATCCCCTGGGGAGAGCTCTCCTATATCGGCACCACCGACACCGACGATCTCACTGATCCGGACATCGTACGAGCGACGGCGGATGACGTCATTTATCTGCTGCGCTCCGCAAACGCAATGTTTCCCGAGGCCCGCCTGCAACCGGCTGATATCGTCTCGACCTGGGCCGGCATCCGACCAATGGTCGCGTCTCTCGATGTGAAAGACCCAAGCGCCGTTTCCCGCGAGCATCGGATCCTGGTCAGCGATTCCGGAGTCGTTTCCGTCGTGGGCGGGAAACTCACTACCTACAGGGCAGTCGCTGAGGAAACAGTGAATGTCGTAGAAGACAAACTCCAGGCCATTGATGGACGAAAACCTGTAGGCCGCGCTCCGACAGACACACAACCTCTGCCGGGGGGAGCAACTCGGGACCTTGGTGTCTTAATCGAAGAAATAACGCGGGAGGGGTTTAGCAGGGAAACAGCCACGCATCTCGTCCATGCCCATGGAACGGAGTCCGCTGCCGTTCTCAACCTGGCCCAATCAGATCCGGACCTCGCGAAGCCAATCGTGGCCGGGCACCCGGCCATTCGGGCCGAGTTGGTCCACGCTATTCGGCGGGAGATGGCCATCACCCTGTCCGACCTGCTCGTTCGGCGCACCCACCTCTTTTACGAAGTGCTCGGCCACGCCGTCCCGGAGGCCCCGGGGGTGGTGGACCTGGCAGCACGCGAGCTGGGATGGGACGCCGGCCGAAAAGCCAGCGAATTGGCGGCTTATCTACAAGAGATTCAAAACGCCATGGCGTTCCGCGACGAGCTGAGTGTCTGAGACCAACCGTGGACCACATCGGACGTTAGGTTTACTGGGAATATCGCTGGGTTCACGGCTGCCCCGGCTGGTGCGCCGGGGCCGGAGCATTGGGGGCTCTGACCAGCCCCCAAAGGCTCATGAGGGTCCAAGTTGCCTCCAGAGCAATGAAGCCCACCCGGCGATCGTGGACGGCAACCACGGTAAGCAGCAGCGCACCGATGAGGTTGACCCAGAGGTACAGTCGCCCATGACTCTTCCACCAACCCCGCTGCAGGCAAAAGAAGCCCAGCAAGATGAGGCCGGCACCGGCAATGGAGAGGGTTTGCACGAGGATGTTCATAACGGAAGGTCCGGTAGTCAGAGTGGTTGGCTAAGGCTGGCAGCGGGATTGACCGTGCGGGCGGCGATCAATCCAAGGCTAGCGATGGATCTCATCAGGCTCGTCTGGTCTTTCCGCGCCCGAAACTGGTACCGTAGCGCTCCTTTTCTTCCATTGCCACCAAAGGCGTACACTGGCTGGCGTATGTACACGGCTTACGGTGACGAAGATGCGGTCCCCCCGCTCCACGACGTGATCCGCTTCGCCCGATGGCGACGGGAGGTGATGCGCCTGTGAATGAGGTGCAGCGCGCAGCTCGCGTGAAGAGCAAAGCCCTCGAACTGGGCTTCGGCAGCTGCGGGATCACCGACCTGTCTCCCACTCCACACGCCGAGGAGCTGACGGACTGGCTGGACCGGGGACTAGCAGGAACCATGGCGTATATGCACCGTCAGGTCGCCAAACGTCTGAAACCCGAGAAAATCGTACCGGGCGCAACGCGCGCAGTGCTTCTCACACGCAGCTACTACAATCCCGATCCGGGAAAACACGATCGTAACCGTGGCAAGATTGCAAAATATGCCAGGGGACGGGACTACCACGATGCACTGCGTGAGCCGCTTCAGCAGCTTGCCACCGAGATCATCCGCTTGGGCGGTGACGGCACTACCGCGCGCCCCTGCGTGGACGCCGGCCCGGTTCCCGAGCGAGAACTCGCACAGCGGGCGGGGCTCGGATGGATCGGGAAGAATACGATGCTCATCGACCAACGCCGCGGGTCCTTTTTTTTCATCGCTTCGATCCTGACCAATGCGGACCTTGCGATCGACCCTGCTTTTGAAACCGATCGATGCGGTACCTGTAGAAGGTGTCTGGATGCGTGCCCCACCGATGCCTTCCTCGACGAAAGGGTCCTCGACAGTCGGCGGTGCATCTCCTACCTAACCATCGAGTACCGGGGGGAGATCGATGATGCTCTGCGTGACCGGATGGACGGGTGGATATTCGGATGTGATATCTGCCAGGACGTTTGCCCCTGGAACCACAAGTTTGCGACACCGGCAACCGATCCCGTTTTGGAGCAAGACCCAGCGCTTGCAGACTTGGAGCTAGACGAGATCATGCAGCTGAGCGACGCAGATTTTGACAACCGCTATGGGTGGACAGCCCTGGAGCGGCCCGGTGCCCAGGGCATGCGACGCAACGCGGAAATCGCCCAGTCTCACAACTGCGGTCGTGAAACATGCTCGACGCCGTAACCGACCCGGAACTCCGGCAGCGCCTCAGCGACATCCAGGATCGAATACGTGACGGTCTCGCGCGCGTCGATCCACACCATCGACTTCAGGGCCGACCAGTAACGCAACGTGTTATCGCGGGCCAGACCTTCGAGATCGTTTTTGCCGAGGTTCCGAAGATCGACGAAGCGGAGGTGCTTGGTGTGAAGAAGCTGATCGGCGATCCCTGCTTTTGCAGCGTCTCACCCGCTACTGCCGAGACGCTAACCGTGAGTTTTGTCATACCGCTGAAGTAGGGCGCGGCTGAGACTACAGTCCGGTTGGGTGGTCGACAAATTCCCAAGGAATTCCAAACTTCGCCTCAATGTGTGCGGCGAGCGCCTTGACTCCGAACGTTTCCGTAGCGTAGTGACCGCCGTAGATCACGTTGATGCCCCACTCTTCCGCATCGAAGTGGGAGTGGTGGTTGCCCTCTCCCGTAATGAAAGTGTCGATTCCCGCCTCGCGAGCCTGACCGATCATCGAGCCTGCACCGCCCGTAACCACCCCGACCTTCTGAATTGCGGATGGTCCTCCCGGAATGAGGTGAGGCGTGCTGCCCAGGATTTCCGTCAGCCGACTCATGAGCGTGTCTCTCGACTGCACCAACGTGCCCATGAGCCCAATGGCGGTTCCGTGATAATCGCCAAACTGGTCTGTGTTGCCGACGCCCAACCGCGCTGCTAGGACCGCGTTGTTGCCGACTTGCGGATGGCAGTCCAAGGGAATGTGCGCGCTATAGAGTGCGATGTCGTTCTCGAACAATCTTTTTAGACGGCGATGCTGCCGATCTGTGACCGGTTGAGCGTCACCCCAAAACATTCCGTGGTGAACCACGAGGAGATCGGCATGCGAATCCGCCGCGGCATCGATTGTTGCCTGACAGGCATCCACGGCTGCAGCAATGCGCTTTATGGGCCCCGCGGCCTCGACCTGTAGACCATTCATGGCCCCGGGATCCGGTATCTCCGACACGCGGAGAAACTGGTTGAGGTACGCCACCAAGGTCTGGAGATCGGTGGATTGGCTCAGGCTGGATGACCCCATGGATGCTCGTTCTGCTGGCGACCCTAAGGCGACACTATAGAGACATTATAGAAACATCGTGCGAGGATGGCGCCAGGCAGTGACCGAAGAGAATTTGTTTAAGTGATTGAAGTTCAATGGGTTATGGTATGCAGTTAACTGGACGTGGTAGCCAACTGGGTTTCTTATGGGTTGGAAATCCTCTGGCCAACACGAGGCTGCCAGGTCGGGCCCCCGTCGGCTTTCTGTTGCATGGTTGGGTGCGGGGACGGCTCACTCGAGCCCCCGTCGGTTTCCTGTTGCCCGGTTGAGGACGGCTTCGAATTGCCCTGTTCGGCAATCGGGTCGTCGTCCGGTGAATCGGACCCTGTCTGCTGAGGCTTAACCTTCCGGCTCAGGGCCTTTGGATCTTCTATCCGGACGTGCCCGTTAACTTCGCCGCC
>JAPULP010000038.1 GCA_027294815.1 Gemmatimonadota bacterium
GTCGAGTTGGGACCGGTGAAGCCCAGATCGATGGCAATCAGACAACTGGCGGCACCCGCGAAGGTCGTCACGGCGACCCGAGGATCCACCGAGCGTACGCCGTCAGAGAGGAAATTGGCGAGTTGCTGTTCGGCTTGAGAAATGCCGCCCAGCGCCGATCCCATCTGCACGGCCGCCCGCTCGGGATTCACGGCGGATGGGTCCAATTGGGCATCCTCAACTGCGAGTCGTGCGGCGGCGAGGGCGAACTGGCCGAACCGATCGAGCCGCCTGGCCTCGCGGGCATCCAGATAATCTCCCGCGTTGAAGTCGTCCACTTGGGCCGCGATGCGACTCCCGAACGGAGAGGCGTCGAAGCGAGTGAGGCGCCGAATACCAGAATCTCGCAGTTGCAGGCCTCTCCACAGACCTTCGACACCTATGCCGACAGCAGTAATCGGGCCGAGCCCGGTGACGACGACCGTTCGCCCGTTGGAGGTTTCGGTCATCGGCGCGCAGCCTGCGCCTGGGCCTCTTCAGCCACACCGGCAATGGTGCGCCGTGCGATCGCGCTGATGAAGCCGGGACCGATAATCGCACTTGCCGCCAACCTGCCGATCAACGGCCACCGCGGCCCTTCCCACTCGTGCACGACCCGGATGAGCGTTTGCGTACCGCGGGCCTCAAACTCCCACCGTACAGCCATTCGACTGGTGACGCCTTCGACGTGCTCATAGTACACCGCCGGCACATCACGATCGTGCCACATCTTTGAAACCCACCACGTTGGATAGTCTAGGATGCCGAAGGAGCGCCACGCCGCCATCTCCACCACACCCGTCGCAAAGTCTTGACGCTGGCGGAACCGTACCCAACGATAGTGAGGCAAAATCTCCGGCCAACGCTCTACGTCGGCACCGACCTTGAAACACACGTCCACCGGTGCCGACGCGAGGTGTTCATCGACTCGCAACATTAGCGCGTCACCCTCAGCAGGGAACAAGCCGTTTCGGGTATCACAAGGGCGGGAACCGGCATCGCATCTCCCACAACTCGGACAAAACGGTTCGCAAGCGGCTGCACCGCCTGTAATCCTGTCACAGCAAGGTGGCGCAGCGTGGGCCGCGACACGACGACCTCGATGATTCGCTGTAGCGCGCGCGGCTGCCTCAACATCGATCGCAATCCTCGGTCGTACTCCGACAGATCCGCCGCGCGGCTACGTGCACTTCGCACCGCACGCACAATAACCGGCGTGGCCAACTCGGCCGATCGAAACGCGCGATACAGCCCCTGGCCGGTGAGCGGATCGAAATACCCGGACGCGTCACCCACCAACAACGCCCCGTCGGCGATCGCGCAGCGGGTCGGCCAATCGAACGGTCCGCTGGCCCAGGGCCCACCCACGATGTCGGGTCCAACATCCCACTCGAACGGCGCTTGGAGAAACGCGTTCCGGAAGAAACTAACGGGATCCGAGGCCAGTTTGCGGCCGTGGGCCCGCGCCGAGACCACCACGGTCCCATTCCATACCGGTTCGTCAGCATGGACCGGGGCCAATCCCACCGTACCAATCCTCCCGAAGAGCAACCCCCCTCCGTCTCGGGGCGGACCCGTCCCACGAAGGCGACACGTGAGCGACACCTTGCGGAGACGCGGTTGCCGACGCACCAACCCCAACTGTCTTGCAACAATCGATCGCAACCCGTCGGCGCCCACCAGCAGACGGGCGGTCCATACGGTCCGGCGGCCGTCATGATCGACGGCCTCAACCACGGTCCGGTGTGATGCCGCGCGCGCCGGCGACACCGAAAGTCCAACCAGCTTGGTTCGCTCATAGACCCGGGCCCCTCTGTCGCGAGCCGCTTGCAGCAACGCGTGATCGAGGGCGGCACGAGACACGCCCAAGCCATGTTCAGTTCCGCCGGCAAAACGTCCGGATGCTCGTGCGCCGGAGTCGGTGAACAAATCCCAACCGGCCAGTCGAACCGGATGACACTTCTCAACAACGTCCAGCAACCCAAGACGTGCCAGTGCAGACACACCACCGGGATTGATGCATTCGCCGCACGGCTTGGCACGGGGAAATTGCGCGCGATCGAGCACCACGACGTCTATGCCCTGGAGCGCCAAGAGTCCGGCCAGCGAGCTTCCGGCTGGCCCTCCCCCCACGATGATCACGTCGGCGGCAGCCACAGGGTCGGGCCGAGAGCCCGTCGACCGGTCGATCATGACGGCTGCCCAGTCAAAGCAAGGCGATACGGAAAGTGGCGATGGACCCGGACATTCCGCAAACCGGCTCGCTCTCCAACGCCGTGCAACTCTCGCACAGTGAATGAACGCAACACCGACACCGGGCCATCGTGACGCGTGTAGGGGTCTCCGCGCCATGCCGTAGCGGCAAGGACACGAGCGCCGATGTAATTGATAGGGTGTCGCTCGAGGTCATTGATGATGACCGCGCGGGTTGCCACACGCGCCAACTCGGCGACAAACCGATGCGCAGGTGAGTCATCCAAATGGTGGAGCGTCATAGAACT
>JAPULP010000380.1 GCA_027294815.1 Gemmatimonadota bacterium
CGGTGGGCTCAAACGCCAGATGGATCCGGTCGGGAGTAGCCTCGGGTAGGGTATACACCGAGATAGCCATGGAAGACGGCAACGCCCCCGGGGGAATAGACAGACTCACGCTACCTGCCCCGACCGGCAGGCTGACCACGCCACCGGTGGCGGCATCGATATAAACCGTGTTGCCCGTCGTGCCCTCAGGAAAAGAGAATGAGTCGCCCGGTTGTATGGACTCCACACCGGACTCCACACCAGGCCCCACATTCTCTCCCACACGACAGCCCGTCAGTAGCAAGAATGCCAGCGTGGTAAAAATCGCACGGGCGATGATCGGTTTCCGCCCGAATAGATGGATCTTCCGCATTGTCGTCTCCAGGTCAAGAATCAGTGTCGCTTGCGTTCACGGTAGCGCGAGGCGGCCAATTAGCGGCCAATCGGTCGTATGGTGGAGCCAACAGGGTGTGGAGGGAGAAATTAGAGACTGGCTGGACGCTTCCGTGGCCAAGGGCCATACTTGGAATCGAAGAGCATATTCCTACCTGCGGAGTTGCCACAAAAGCCTCGGCAAACGAAGCGGTTTTCCTCTAGTACAGAGATGAACCCTGGACGGATGAGCCTGCAGTGGATGCACACCTGATTCTCGCAACCGGATGGCGTCGCTTGCCAAGCCTCCGTAATTCTCGGCGACGCCCGTGCTCCAGCCGTTAGAGCTTGTCTGTTTCGGCCCGCCCACCGTTCGGTTGGCGGGGCAAGCACCGCCGACCGACGTGCTGTGGCGCAAGAACCAAGCTCTCCTCGTCTACTTGGCGCTCTCCCCCGACCAGACACGTACGCGCGAGCACCTGATCGGAATGCTCTGGCCGGAAAAAGACCAGACCCGCGCCCGGCGCTCTTTCAATGAGGCTGTGCGACGCCTGCGGATGAGTCTCGGCGACGAGCGGCTGACGTCTCGAAGCGCCTCGGTCACGCTCAATCCGAGCGATCTCCACGTCGATGCCGTGGCATTTGAGACTGCGGCTCCGCAGGAAAAACTTGCGATGCTCCGAGGCGACTTTCTCGAGGGACATGTGGTTGACGATGCGCCGGAGTTCGAGCGGTGGGTATCGTCGCAGCGCGTGCGGTTTCGCGGTCTCAGGATCGATATGCTCATCGAAGTGGCCGAATCTGCGCTGGAGCGGTCGGACTTCCGGGCGGTGACGGACGCAGCCCGGAGCGCGCTCGATATCGAACCCTATTCTGAGCGGGCGGTCCGGCTTCTCATGCAAAGCGCTGCCCTTGCCGGCGACGGCGCACACGCGCTCAAGACCTTCAACGAATTCAAGGCCCAGGTTGAGTTGGAGCTCGGCGAGTCAGCGAGCCGGGAGCTCACGGATCTACACGACAGGATCCGGACCGAACGGTGGCGCCGCCTCGCTCCTCGCAGCAACGGCGCCGCGGATCCGCCATTGGTGGGGCGTGAAGACCTTCATGGCACTGTCTTTGGTGAGTGCCGCCAGGGCCTAAGCTCGGGGCCCCGTGTTGTGGTGATCACAGGCGATCAAGGACTGGGCCGCACGCGGTTGCTTGAAGAATGTCTCGACCGCCTGGCATTGGACGGTGCCGTCACCGCCAGGGCGTCTCCTCTGGAAAACGATCACGACACGCCCTGGAGCACGTTACGCCTGCTGCTCCGACAAGGTCTCGATAAGGCACCTGGTGTTCGGGGCGCAGCGCCCGAGATGCTCGGCGTGTTGACTGCAATCGAGCCCACATTCGCAGCCAACTGCACGCCCGTTCCACCCCAAGACGCCAGCCAGGTCGCCGCCGCTCTCGCGGCGTGCTTGGCGGCCATCGCCGAAGAGCAGCCCGTCGCGCTTGCCGTTGACGACGCGGATCTGGCAGACGGTCCGACGATAGCAACACTCCGGTCGGCCCTACAGCAGCTGCCGATCACTCCCGTCGTGTTGTTGCTCACGTCCAACGCGAGCGAACGCGATGTGTCACAAGAGCTCCTGGCAGTTCGCGCGGAGCTGGGGCGACGTTTATTGGGCGTCTCGGTGCAACTCACGCCTCTGCGTGTGGAGGACATCGAAGTACTGATCGACGATCTTGCTCCGTGGTGCACCGACTCTGAACAAAAAAATCGCTTGGCGCGGCGATTGTTTTTCGAGACTGATGGGCTCCCGCTGTACGTCGTCACGCTTCTCCGTGCGCTGCAGGACGCATCGCAGTTACGCGACGATCTGCTCGTCTGGCCCGTCGCACGCGCCACGATGAGTACTCCGTACCCTATTGTCGTACCGGATGTTTTGTGCTCGGCGGTCATGATCAAGATCGGCCAACTCGCGACCCCGACCGCTGAGGTTCTCAAGACCGCAAGTGTCCTCGGCCACGTCGTGGACCCGGGATTGGTCGCAGAAACGACCGACATTCCTGAACTCGAGGTGAAAAAACACCTGATCGACTTAGAGCGCGTACGCTTCCTGGCGCATCACAATTCCCGCTTCGCCTTTGCAGCTCCGCTCGTTGCCCATGTGATCCGCAAACAGATACTGGGAAAAGGTGAGCGGCGGGATATCCTCGACCGCGCTCTCGAGGCGCTCGAGACCCGACCCGACTCGGCGCTACGCGTGACTCGAGCGAGGCTTCTGGCAGAGGTCGGTCGCAAAGACGAGGCCTTGGAGCTGGCCACGCAAGTTGCGAAAGAAGCGTTGGATGAGGGCTGCGCCCGGACGGCCCGAAGGTCGTTGAGGATAGCCGCGCGCGTATCAGACACGACCCAGCTCGCCCTGCTCCGGGAGCTGGAACTGCGCCTCGCCGCACAAGAAAGGAGTAGAACCGAAGCGAGCGACCAACAATAAGCACCGTAGACATCCCCAAACCGCAGTTCGGGAGCGTGGTGCGACGGTCTCTGGGCGATTGCAAATCGCAAATCTGCAATTTACAATCTGAAATCGGGCGGTTCTTAGCCGCCCGCCAACTGCTTCTTCCTTTCCAGATGCGATACGCCGTCCGTGATCCAGGCCGGCGCGTCCTCGCCCTTCAGGTAGTGACCGAACCACTGGAGGATGCGGCGCTGGTAGTCTATTTGGTTTTGCTTCTGTCGGAGACCGTGATCTTCGCCGGGGTATACGAGCAACACGAAGTCTTTCTTTCCAGCGCGGCGGGCGTAGTTGTAGAACTCGACGCCTTGACGCCAATCGACCGTGCCGTCGTCATCACCGAACATCATCAGCATGGGCGTATTGAGCTTGTGCACGAACGCGGCGGGCGAGTTGCGCACGTGGGCTTCGAAGTCCTCCCAGAAAGGAACACCCATGCGCGCCTGACCGGTCTCCCAGTGCCCGGTTTCGGGAAGGCCGGGCCGCCAGTGAATCGCTCCCATCATGCTGAGGACGTTGGTGAGGGGCGCACCCGCCACCGACGCGGCGAAAATGTCCGTCTGCGTGGGGATATAGGTCGCCTGGTATCCTCCCCAGGAGTGTCCCACCAAGCCGATGCGGTCGGGATCGACGATTCCACGATCGACGATCGCCTTCACCGCTCCTTCCACCGATTCGACGGCAGACCGCCCAGGGTCGCGGTCGCGGTAGACAATGTCCGGCAGCAGGACGAGGTATCCCTCGTTGCCGAACACCTGAAAGTTGTAATAACTCCGCTCCGACGGAACGACGTACCGGTGAACGCGAGATGA
>JAPULP010000381.1 GCA_027294815.1 Gemmatimonadota bacterium
TCACAACTGGCGGCGTCCGACTCCGCCGGCCAGAACGCTGCCGCGCCTGGAGACAGCGCGACGGCTGCAGACAGCACGACGCAGGATTCGGTGGCGGTTGCCGAACCCGAGCCGGAGCCGGACCCGCCTCCGCCGCCAGCCGGACGCCTCAACCTCACCGATCTACCCGACGGAGCCATCGTTCGAGTCGGCAACCATGTTGGGACGGAAACCAACATCCCCTTGCCGCCCGGGAACTACCGGCTCCTGGTTCGAGCGGACGGGTACGAAGAATTCGCAGAGAGGGTGCAGATCACCTCCGGGCGCATGCTGGATTTCCCGGTCCAGATGACGCTCATCACCCAGTGCGATGACCTCGCCGAGAGCTACAACGCGGACGGGAGTTGCTTCGACGTCATGCCGCGGCCCCTCGAGGCGACGCTCGTGCCGCTGACATCCGCCATTCAAGGGACTCCGACCCCCGCGACCTTGGGCATCCAGGTGGCCGCAGATGGCTTGTTCGTGACGGTGGTGATTGTCACGCCTTCGAATAACCCGGCGTTTACCACGGCGGCGGTGCAGTTCGCCGCCACGATTCGGTACAACGCGGCGCAGAAAGACGGCCAGCCCGTCGCCGCCTGGACCCAACAACTCTTCTACCCGGGCCCACGCCAGTAACCTCCTTTTTCATTAGTTTTGTGATGTGGATTATGGAGAGCCTCGCTGCCTGTGCTGTTTCCGGCGCTCTTGCGTGACCATTCGGTCACACTACCTTGTCATCCCGCACCCGTGACGTACCGGCGGCGATCTGGCGTTCACATATACAGCATTCTCCTTATCTGGCACGGCCCCAGGCCCTGAGGATCTTCTTTCCATGGCAAAGTCCTCCAAGCGAGCCACCCCCCATTTGACCGACAACGCGATCACGGTCCTCGAACGGCGTTATCTCATCAAAGACGACGACGGGCAACCGATTGAGAGGCCGGAGGACCTCTTTGTTAGGGTTGCCGAGACCATCGCGACGCCGGACGCGAAGTACGGTGCGAGTAAGGGGGCGGTCGCGGAGTTGGCGGAAGCCTTTTACGACATCATGGCCACCCGCGTGTGGATGCCCAATAGCCCAACGCTGATGAACGCGGGCCGCCCACTGGGACAGCTCTCCGCCTGCTTTGTGTTGCCGGTGGACGATTCCCTGTCCAACGGTCAGTCCGGCATTTACGACACGCTGCGCCACATGGCTCTCGTCCACCAATCGGGCGGTGGCACCGGATTTGGTTTTTCGCGTCTGCGGCCAGCCAACTCCGTCGTTCGGTCGACCATGGGTGTTGCGTCGGGGCCGGTGTCGTTCATGACGCTCTACGACGCCTCGACCGAGGTGGTCAAGCAGGGCGGCACGCGGCGCGGCGCCAACATGGGCATCCTTCGCGTCGACCATCCCGACATTGTGGACTTCATCGCGTGTAAGGACGACACCACCAAGATCACCAACTTCAACATCTCGGTGGCGGTCACCGACGCGTTCATGGACGCGGTAGAGCGGGATGAGGAGTACGACCTGATCGATCCGCACTCGCAGCAAACAGGGGATCGGCTGAACGCACGCGACGTGTTCGCAAGAATCATCCAGGGCGCGTGGAAGACCGGCGAACCCGGCGTCTTTTTCGTCGACAAGGCCAACTACTACAACCCGGTACCGCACCTGGGGAGTTACGAAGCGACCAACCCCTGCGGTGAGCAGCCGCTGTTGCCGTACGACGTTTGCAACCTCGGGTCGATCAACGTGGGCGTGTTCGTGAAAGAGGGCCAGGTGGATTGGGATGGCTTGGGAGAGGCGGTGCATCTGTGCACGCACTTCCTCGAGAACGTCATCGACGCCAACAAATATCCTCTGCCCCAGATCACCGAACTCGCGAATCACATTCGCCGCATCGGGCTGGGGATCATGGGATGGGCGGACCTGCTCGTCAAACTCGGCATTCCCTACCACTCCGAAGAAGCCGTGGAGTTGGCGCGCGAGCTCATGCGCTTTGTGGACGAGGAGGCCAAGGTCGAAAGCGAGCGCCTCGCCGTGTTGCGTGGCGTCTTCCCGGAATGGGGAAAGAGCATTTGGGGACCCGACGAAACGTGTGCCCGCAACGTCCACGGCGATCGTGTGCGGCCGCTGCGCCGTTTGCGGCACTGCAACCTCACCACGGTGGCGCCGACCGGGACGATCTCGATCATTGCCGGCTGCTCGTCCGGGATCGAGCCGCTGTTCGCTGTGGCGTTCATGCGCAATCAGGCGGGTGTTCTGATGCCCGACGTGAACGCGCACTTCGTGGAAATCGCGAAGCGCGAAGGGTGGTACTCCGAAGATTTGATGCAGCGCATCGCGGAGTCGGGTCACATCCATTTTGACGAAGTCCCCGAGCAATGGCAGCGCGTGTTCGTGACCGCACACGACGTCACGCCGGAGTGGCACATTCGCATGCAAGCGGCTTTTCAGGAGTACACCGACAGCGCCATCAGCAAGACGTGCAACTTCCCACACGAAGCCACCGAAGACGATGTGCGTCAGATCTACGAACTGGCGTACTCACTCGACTGCAAAGGCGTCACCGTGTATCGCGACGGCAGCCGCGAGTTGCAAGTGCTCTCGACGGGGGCGACCGCCCAGCAAGTGCTCGATCAGAAGAGCGGGGGTGGAGACGACGTGCCGGATTTGAAGGCCACGATCGCCGAGTTGGATGCCGAGCTGACGCGCACCAAGCAAATGCTGCACGAAGTGGAGAGCGAAAACCTCCAGCGCCGCGCGAAGCGGTCGCGCCCCGAGTTGCTGCGGGGCACCACCCGTCGTGTCGAAACGCCGATGGGCAACATGTACGTCACGATAACGGAAGACGACAAAGGACAACCGTTCGAGGTGTTCATGAGCCTTGGTAAAGCGGGGGGCGCCCTGATGGCGGACGTCGAAGCGATCGGTCGGTTGGTTTCCCTTGCGCTGCGGTCCGGTGTCCCGCTGACGACGATTTACCGGCAACTGCGCGGGATTTCGTCCGACCGCATCATCGGTCTCGGCCCCAACAAAGTCATGTCGGTGCCCGACGCCGTTGGCATCGCGCTCGAGAAGTGGATGCAAGACAAGCAGGGCGTGCAGCAGGACCTGCTGGAACCCACCGAATCGGTCACGCCGGTCGTCGCGACACACACCGAGGTCATCGGCAAGAGCGAGATGTTGAGCTACGGACACGTAGATCACGAGTTGTTCACCGGTGCATGTCCGGACTGCGGATCGCAACTCGAGTTCGCCGAGGGTTGCAAGAAATGCC
>JAPULP010000382.1 GCA_027294815.1 Gemmatimonadota bacterium
CGTCTAATCCGGACGGATCGACCCATTCTTCCCGGGAGGATTTTTCATGGCAGCTAAGCGAAGGAAGAAGGCCACCAAGCGTAAGGCGACCAAGCGCAGAAAGGCCACGAAGCGTAAGGCCACGAAGCGCAAGGCGACCAAACGCAGAAAGGCCACGAAGCGCAAGACGACCAAGCGCAGAAAGGCCACGAAGCGCAAGGCGACCAAGCGCAGAAAGACCACGAAGCGTAAGGCCACCAAGCGCAAGGCCACAAAGGGCAAGGCCACCAAGCGTCGTCGCACGGCGAAGAAGGCCGCGCCACGGCCGAAGCGCCGTCGCCGCTAGGCGGGCGCCGCAGTTCAGTACAGTACGTTGCACGGGGGCCGGCCGCTTTGCCGGCCCCGCGACGTTTAGAGGGCTAGGTCAGAGCTACGGTTGCGTCGCGAGAATCCAGTTGGGACGACCCACCTTCACCGACGAGTTCACTTCCCACCCCGCGTAATGCCGGTACCAGACTTCTTTGGGGATGGGATCTTCCTCGACGACTACAGGGAGCACCAAATGCACTCCCCCGGGTGCCGTTTGTGACTTGAGCAGATTGACGAGCGTGGACGCGGTGGCAGTGCCGAGTGAAGCGATCAGGAGCGGGTCAATGACCACCAAGTTTGGATTCACGTCTGGAAACCATCCGCCGAGGCTGATCACCAGCGCTTGGAAGTTGTGGCCCAGCGCCTCCGTCGCGGCGCGGCTTTCGTTGGCCTCGACGCCGGCCATGTCCTGATCGATCAGCAATACTTTGGCGTTGTGCGCCGCAATCAAGAAACCGGCAGGAGCGAGCCTGGAGCCCACGATCAGCGTGAGTTCTTCGTGTTCGAGGGCCCGAGCCAATTCGGACAATGGCGTGTCGGTCGGAAGTCCCCAATGTGTCGGCGCCTGCTGCGCCTGCCGCAACTTGAGGTGGCGCCCACGCCAGCGGCGAAAGCTGGGAAGACGCAGCCGTTGCTTGATAATGCGATCGACATGATCGAGCATGAGCACTTCGGTGAGGACCAACTGGCCCTGCGGCCCGGCGTCCAATTCCCGGACGGCATCGTCCCCTATGCCCAGTAGCTCCGCGCGCGAGAGTTGCTCCTTGTACTCCTCGATCCGCTGTAGGATGAATTCCTCGTACTCGCGGCGCAACGACTGAGTCCTTCGTTGCGGACGTTCGGATTGGGGAAGAGTCTGCACAGTACCGTCAACCTCGCGATCGCCAGTCGGACGGTCAAGCCTTTCCTCACCGCCCCTTGCCCCTTCCGGCGGTCCCGCTCCACCCCCCTCCCCCCCGGCGGGCCCACCCCACGCATCACCCCGCACGACGGTCGGATGGGCGCACACGTCTTGCATTCCCGCCCGCCCGTCTGCCCGTCTGCCCGTCTGCCCGTCCGCCCGCTTGCCCGTCCGCCCGCTTGCCCATCCGCCCGTCAATCCACCGCCCTTAGCAGTGCGGCTTTCAAATACCCGGTTTCTGGGATGGTGAGAACATTGGGATGATCGCGGCTCTGGCTGGTCGTCCGTTCCAGCACGAGGCGTCGGCCGCTATCCGATGCTGCGGAAATGAGCATCTCGAAGAAACGGTCCCTCCCGATGTGGAAGGAACACGACGCTGAAAAGATCGTACCCTTCGGCGCCAGGATGCGCATCGCGCGAAGGTTGATTTCCTTGTACCCCCGCAACGCCCGGTCGATGGCGGAACGCTGTCGGGCGAAGGCGGGCGGGTCGAGCACGATCGTGTCGAATTGCCGGCCCTCCCGTTCGTACGCTCGAAGCAGGTCGAAGACGTTCGCCTCTACCCACTCGACGTTGTGCACGTCGTTCAGCTCTGCGTTCTTGGCTCCGACCTCGAGCGCAGCCGCACTGGAGTCGACGGCAACGACGCTCTCCGCAGGCGTGGCCATTTGGAGTGCGAACAACCCCTGATATGTGAACAGATCGAGGGCGCGTCCGTGCGCGAGCCCACCCATGAGCATGCGATTCTCGCGCTGATCGAGAAAGCCGCCGGTCTTTTGACCGGTATGGGCTGCCACCCAGTAGCGCACCGCCCCCTCGCGTGCTTCGACGAATTCGGGAATGGGACCCCGTACTTCATCGACTTCGAGAGGCAGGTCCTCGTGCCGGCGCACTGATGCGTCATTTCGCAAGAGCATCGACTTCGGTTTTGCGATCTCGTCGATGGCGCTCAAGACGTGGTCCCGGACCGCCTCCAACCCCGCCGACAGAAGTTGCACGACCACGATGTCGCCATACCTGTCAACGATCAAAGAGGGGAGTCCGTCCCCCTCCGCGTGCACGATGCGATAGCCCGTCGCGTCCAGGTTCTCCGGATCACGAATGGCGAGCGCCTCGGCCAACCGATGGTGCCACCACTCCCCGTCAACTGGAGATTCCTCCGTCGTGAGGAACCGCAAGCTGATTTCCGAGGGTGGACTCCAGAGCGCCTGGCCGAGATACGTCCCGCTGGCGTCTTCGGCGCGCACGACGCCCGGGGGTGCATTCGACGGTTCGATGTCGGAGCGGTAGATCCAGGGGTGACCGCGCCGCCAGCGTCTAGCCCCTCGTGGAGATACGACAATCGTTTCCATCACAACTCCGGGCGCAAGGTCTGAGCTGCGCGCAAATACACGTGTTTGATCGCCGCCGCCGCGCGGTCCGTGTTGACGTGCATCAAGACGCGGATGCATCGAGGGAGACCACCGGGGACGTCGGTCTCCGTCGCCCCCAACAACGGCGTGTGTTTCCACCCGAGTCCCCTCGCTGCTTGCGCCGGATAGACGCTTTGGAGGTCGGGTGTCATAGTAAACATTATGCTCGCGATATCGTCCACGGCAACATCGTTATCCTGGACGAGTGCCTCGAGCAGTTCTTTTGTGGCCTCGAGAATAAGCACTCTCTCGTCGGCTTCAACCACCGTGGCCCCTCGAATTCCCCGAAAACGCATAGTATTTAGTTGTGCCTCCAGATTACCGTTTGATTGCCGTGACCGCCCCGGAGCTTTATGAGGGGCAGGATGTCCTGGACGCTTGCCGGGCCGCAGTCAGTGGTGGGGCAACCGCTGTTCAAATCAGAGTCAAACACAGTAACGCCGCCGAACTGTGTCGCACCACCGAGCGGGTCATGCGCGTCGTCGAGGTTCCCGTCTACGTCAACGATCGCCTCGATGTGGCTCTGGCGGCAGGCGCCCATGGAGTGCATCTCGGAGCGGATGATCTTCCCGCGGACCGTGTGCGGGCGATCGTCCCGTCGGCCCTCCGCGTCGGGCTGTCGGTTGGCAGCGACATCGAAGCACGCGACGCTACCGAGGCAGCCGCTCACTACTGGAGTCTCGGTCCGTTTGCGCGAACCCTGAGCAAAGCCGACGCCGGCGCGCCACTGGGCGTGAAGGGGTTTCGGAACTTGGGTCGCCTGGCGCCCGCCGGCACCCCGCTCATTGGTATTGGCGGGATCGGCGAGCAAAACGTGTCCGACGTTGTGTCGGCCGGCGCTCGAGGTGTTGCCATCATCAGTGCCATCTTCGGTGCTGATGACATCGAGCGTGCCACGCGCCGAATCCGAGATGCCCTAGATGCGTCTTTGCGCTGACGTAGCGACTCCTTAGCGGTCGCGTATCCGCCGGATAGCTGCGATGTGTTCGCGATAGGTGCGAGAAAAGACGTGTCGCCCGCCCGGCCCGGCCACGAAGAACAGAAAATCACTTGCGCGTGGATAGAGCGCCGCCTCTATGGTTGCCGCGGATGGTTGTGCTATCGCATGCGGTGGGAGACCGTCGATGAGGTACGTGTTGTACCGCGAAGGGGTTCGATAGTCTCGCTCGAACAACCGACGCCGGGTTCCAAGAGCATAGATGACCGTCGGGTCGGCCTCGAGACGCATTCCCCGCGACAGACGGTTGTGATACACCGACGACACGTATCGAAGGTCAACGGGATGTTGCGCTTCACCCTCGATGATGGAGGCGAGTGTGATCGCTTGATCTCGAGTCATTTGCAGGGTGTCGAGTCGTGCGTCCCACTCCGGTTGCCATCGCGCCTCGAACTCCGACACCATTTGTCTCACCACGTCGAGCGCAGATGCTCCGACCGACGCGTGGTATGTGTTGGGGTACAGGTATCCCTCGAGCGTCGGTTCCCTGGCTCCTACCCTCTCCACCAGGCCGCTGTCGTGCGCCGCGGTGACGAAGTCCTGCTCCGGTATTCCGAGTTGTGATTGGGCCAGTGCGGCAATTTCCTCAAGCATGAGCCCCTCGGGAACCACCAGCCGATCCTGGGCCGTACGACCCGCGACGAGCATGCGCAGCACTTCGCTCGATGTCGCCCGCGTTGGAAAGTCGTACACACCGGCTTGAATGGTCCGTTCGTATCCCACGAGCTTGGTGTACAATCGAAACCATCGTGCGGATCCGATGACGCCACGAGCGGTCAGGGAATCGGTCACCGTCGACACGGATGCGCCACGCGGGATGGTTACGCGAACGCTTTTCTCCGATGCGGATGGTCGCGAGCAGGCTATCGACAGGAGCGCCGGCACCACCCAGACGAATCTACTCATCGGTGACGGTCGAGATATGTCTGCAGCAGCACGGTGGCGGCGAGCTGATCCACCTCGGCCTTGCGACCCTGTGTACTGCCACCGAGGTCGCGGATAGCACCAAGCGCTCGCGCGGTGGTCATTCGCTCGTCGAAGAACGCAACCGGCAAGCCGGTCTTGTCCCGCACCAACTCACCTTCCAGTCGTGCGTGCTTCGCCGGTGGACCCTCTGCGCCCGATTCGTCTAACGGCAGGCTGAACACCACCCCCACAGGTGCGCGCTCATCGAGAAACACCTTGAGTTGGTTGAGCGGGAATCGCCTTCCCTGCCGGCGGCTGAGGCTTCCCAGCGGGTACGCATGGTGCTGCCCGGTGTCGGAGATCGCGAGTCCGATGCGCTTTTCACCCCAGTCAATGGCGAGTAGTCTACCGTCTTGGGGAAGTGCCGGGGTTGAGGGGGCCACCCACGACTATCCTTGTTGCATCGTGGCGAAGAACTCCTTGTTGGTCTTCGCGCGTTTCATACGCTCGAGCAAGAACTCGATGGCCTCAACCGTCGGCATGTCGGCGAGGAAGTTGCGCAACAAATACGTCTTGTTGAGTTCATCTGGATCGAGGAGAAGCTCTTCTTTACGGGTGGAGCTGCGTTGTACGTCGATGGCGGGGTAGATGCGGCGGTCGGAAATGCGCCGGTCGAGTACCAGTTCCATGTTGCCGGTGCCCTTGAACTCCTCGAAAATCACCTCGTCCATGCGGCTACCCGTCTCGATCAGTGCTGTAGCAATGATCGTCAAAGACCCGCCGTCGTCGATATTGCGCGCCGCGCCGAAGAATCGCTTCGGTTTTTGCAGGGCGTTGGCGTCCACACCACCTGACAGAATCTTTCCTGAATGCGGAATGACGACGTTGTGTGCGCGTGCCAAGCGCGTAATCGAGTCGAGCAGAATCACGACGTCCTTCTTATGCTCGACGAGCCGGCGTGCCTTTTCCAGTACCATGTCCGCGACCTGAACGTGGCGGTCGGCAGGCTCGTCAAACGTCGATGCAATCACCTCGGCGTCGACGTTTTCCTCCATGTCCGTCACTTCCTCGGGACGCTCGTCGATCAGGAGGACGATGAGCGTGGCCTCGGGCGTGTTTTCGGAAATGGCGTTGGCGATCTTCTGAAGCAGAATGGTCTTTCCGGCCTTTGGCGGAGCGACAATCAAACCGCGCTGTCCAAAGCCGATCGGCGACAGCAGATCGATGACCCGGCAGGAGATGTCTCCGTCTTTTCGCTCGAGATGAATCCGGCGGTCGGGATAGCGTGGCTTGAGGTTGTCGAAAGCGATGCGATGCTTGGCAGCGTCCGGGTCTCCGAAGTTGACACTTTCGACCTTCAGCAGCGCGAGGTACCGCTCTCCTTCCTTCGGTGGGCGAACCTGCCCCGCCACCGTGTCGCCCGTGCGCAAGTCGAACCGCTTGATTTGACTCGGACTCACGTAGATGTCGTCGGGACCGTACAAATAATTCCAGTCTTGGCTGCGCAAGAATCCATATCCCTCGGGAAGGATTTCCAACACGCCTTCGCCACGCAGCACTGTATCCGTATCGAGCAACGATTGCTCGATACGGAAGATCAGATCTTGCTTGCGCAGACCTGAGTAGTTAGTGATGTTCAATTCTTCGGCCATCGCGTGTAACTCTGCGACGGATTTCTGCTTGAGTTCAGTGATGTCCACTGTGGGGGGACTCCATGGTTCCGACAACTTCCTTGGTGAGGTATGACAAACGCTACGCAACCCTCGACGGGGCCGTGCGGGATGTGATGCCTGGAGG
>JAPULP010000383.1 GCA_027294815.1 Gemmatimonadota bacterium
CGGGGTCGTGAAAGTGACGCCGGGGATGCGGTCTTGCAGCTGGTCTATCAAGGCCGATGCGAGGGTCCGGACGCGCTTGTCGATCCGGTCGATGCCGATCGTGGCGTGAAACTGCGCGGCCGTGCCGGTGGCGGCGACGCACGCATCGTCTCGCTGACCCAGGTTTTCGAACTTCTGCGCCCCCGCCCCGTTGCGGATGGCGGCCCGCCACCCCACGCCAACGTCGTTCGCCCATAGATCTGAGACGCGATCCTCTCTGACGTAGAGAACCCCGGCCTCTTTGGGGCCCACGAACCATTTGTGGGCACTACCCGAGTAAAAGTCGCAACCCATGTCGTGAAGATTTACGCGGATTGCGCCAAACGTCTGCGCTCCGTCGACCAGCGTCATGATGCCCCGCTCGCGCGCGATGCCGCAGAGGCGCCGGGCCGGCAAGTGAATACCCGACACGTTCGAGACGTGACTGAACGACAAGATCTTGGTGCGCGGGGTGAGCGCGTCGACGAACGGCGCTGCCAGTTCGTCGGCGGACTTCGGATCGGCCGGCGTCGCGACCCGCTTGACCGAGAAACCCATCCGTTCGGCACGCACATCCCACGAGAGGTTGTTCGTCGGGTGGTTTTGGTCCCAAAGAAGGACCTCGTCGCCACGGCCGAGTGTCAGGCCGTTCACCACGGTGTTGTTGCTCTCGCTCGTGTTTCTAGTGATCGCGATTTCAGACGGATCCGCGCCCAAGTGCGCGGCGAGACCCTGCCGGCTTTGATTTCTGAGGCGGCCGAACTTGCTGCGGTTCTGAAACGACACGTCTGCGTCGACGTCACGTGTGAGTTGTGTAACCGTGTCGATGACCACAAACGGTGATGGGCAGAGATTGGCCGCGTTCATCATCGCAAGACCGGGCTTCGCGGGGAATTCCCGCTTGACGAGTTGCCAAAAAACTTCGTCATCATTCTGCCCCGCTCGAGCGAGGCGGTCTAGTCGGTTGCGGGGCGATATCCCGGTCTCGGGATGAGGAATCGAGGCGCCGGCGGCGATGCCACCAGCCAGGAGGCCGAGAAACCGGCGGCGGTCTTGAAGGGACATGGGTGGCTCCTACCCGGGGAAAAACGGTTCATGGAACATACCGCGGTGCAAACGGACTTGCGAGGCGGCTATGGTGCCCTCGCGCGTGTGAAGCGTCCCTCGGCGTCGAAGATCGACGTGCCCAAGTCCTCTCGCGACAGGCGTCTGACGATGTCCACGGCCCGTCGCTGTAAGTCGGGCGTGGGCACGCCCGGGTCTTCGAGGAGAATCGGGTTGATCTCGGCGGCCGTCACCACCCCGTTGATGGCGAGCCTCACGTTGAGTATCACGCTCAGCCCCAACGGGCCGCGCAGGTTGAATCCATGCCAAGCGGAAAAATTCCCCAGCGAGTACGCGATCAAGCGCCCGCGATAGATCTCCATTGCGCGCACCACGTGTGGGCCGTGCCCGAGCACTAGATCGGCACCGGCATCGACCGTGGCCCGTGCAAAGGCGTACACGTCGCCTCGGTCCTCACCGAATGCCACCTCCGTAGTCTTCGGAACGTGTGTGGCTCCGGCCCCCTCCGCTCCCCCGTGGAAGGAAACGATCACCAGGTCGTGTGTTCGATCGGCTTCGGCGACCAACTCGCGCGCCCGGGCGATCTCTGGAACGCGATACGGGCCCTCACCGGTAGAAAACGCGATGAGCGCAATGCGGAGTCCGTGTGTCTCCCACGACGCGATGCCCGACTCGGAACCGGCATGCTCGAGACCGGCTCGGTTCAGGGCCGCAACAGTCGCGCGTCGACCGTAGTCTCCAAAGTCGCCGGCGTGGTTGTTGTTCACCGAGAGCAGGTCGAAGCCGGCGCGCACCAGGGTTCTGGCGTAAATCGTTGGAGCGCGGAACGCGTAACAGTTTGGTGAACCGCGGCGGCACTTGGTGCTGTCACCGGAATCGGCGAGAACGGTTTCGAGATTACCGAAGGTGATATCCGCGGCCCTGAGCCAGTGGGCTACGCGGCCGAACATGTGAGCGGCGTTGTCCGGGGGCAGGATCGGGTTGTCTTCCGGCCAGGATCGGCCCAGCTGGATATCGCCGACGGCGACTATACGAATCGGGGTGCCCTCTCGAGGCTCCTCTTCCACCAGCGGAGCGGTTGCCGAGGCCCGGTCGCGACGCATCCGGACGATCGGAAGTCGGCGTGCGAGTTCAGGATATTTGGGGGCGATCTCGGAGAGGCGCTGCCACGCGTGGACCGCGTCGTTCCAGGATTCCAGGCGTTGGTAGGCAGCCCCCAGCTCCCAATAGGCGTGGGTATTTAGGGAATCGGCCTCGAGGGCCCGGAGAAATTGCCGAACCGCTTCTCGGTCGTCGTAGTCTTGGACGCGGGCGCGGCCTTCGGCAACGAGTTGTCGCGCCACCGCCGGTCCAGAAGGCGGGATTGGAGCGATGGGGTCGGGGACCATCGGTGGGGGACTGATGTCGATTGGCGCGGGCGAAGCGACCGGAGGGGTGGGGGTGGGGGTGGGGGTGGAGGCGCCACACGAAACCAGCACAACGGCGGTTGGAACCCTCCACAAGTGTGGCCTCACGCCCTACGCTTCCCCTTCCGACTCGTTTTTTGCCCGCCAAAACCCGGGGTCGGCGATGTGAACCTCCAGCTCCAAGGCATCGATATCCCCGGTTCGTTCGTACACGTGGACCGTTGTCTCGGGGACGACGTTACCATCCGGGTCGATCACTTCGAGTTGCAGGGCGTCGCGGGCGCTGTAGTACCGTTGAAGCTTGTCGGGGTCGGCCACGGCGCCCGGGGTTTCCGGTACCGCGTCTGCGTACAGGCGAAACACATCCTGCACCAGCTGATAGCCAGTGGCGGGGTTGAACGTGCCTCGGGCAAACCCTGCTTCGGGGTCGACGCGGTTCAAATCCGAACGCCCGACGGCGATTCCGTGCAGTCTCACCGTGTAGGTCATCTTCACATGATAAACCTTGACGCGTCGACTGTCGCCCCTACAAT
>JAPULP010000384.1 GCA_027294815.1 Gemmatimonadota bacterium
ACCCCATGGCTGAAATCGCGCGCAGAGAAACCGTCACCACGTGGGTTGGGCAAGTCCCGGTTGGGTCGTGTCACCCGGTGGTGGTGCAGTCGATGACCAATACCGACACCGCCGACGTCGAGAAAACCGTCGATCAGGTGGCGGCTCTCGCCGAGGCGGGATCGGAGTTGGTGCGGGTGACCGTCAACAACGACGCTGCGGCGCAGGCCGTACCGGTGCTCGTCGAGCGGTTGGGTGCGCGAGATGTCGACGTGCCCATCATCGGTGACTTTCACTACAACGGTCACCTCCTGCTCACCAAGTATCCCGCGTGCGCCGAAGCGCTGGCCAAGTATCGCATCAACCCGGGTAACGTCGGCAGCAAGCGGCGTGACGAAAATTTCAAGACCATCATCGACATCGCGATCGCCAACGACAAACCGGTCCGCATTGGTGTCAATTGGGGATCCCTCGATCGCAACCTGCTAACGCAGATGATGGACGAAAACGCCGAGCGTGCCGAGCCGTTGGAGGCGAAAGAGATCATGATGAACGCCATGATCGAGAGTGCGATGCGTTCCGCCCGTTTGGCGGAGGAGATCGGGCTCGCACACGAGCGAATCATCATTTCGGCCAAGCTTTCGAACGTGCAGGACTTGGTCGATTGCTATCGACGCCTCGCGCCGGAGTCGGACTATCCGCTTCACCTCGGACTGACCGAGGCGGGGATGGACAGTAAAGGAATCGTGGCCAGTGCCGCGGCGCTCTCGATTCTGCTGCAGGAGGGTATCGGTGACACCATTCGGGCGTCGCTCACGCCGCCGCCGGGTGGGGACCGCTGCGAGGAAGTCCGCGTGTGCCAGCAGGTCCTTCAGTCGCTGGGCCTGCGGAGCTTCCTACCCGACGTCACAGCGTGTCCCGGCTGCGGCCGCACGACGAGCACGTTCTTCCAGGAAATGGCCGAACAAATCCAACAGTATCTGCGAACCCAAATGCCCAACTGGAAAGAACGCTATGCCGGAGTGGAAGCGCTCCGCGTGGCGGTTATGGGGTGTGTCGTCAATGGCCCGGGCGAATCCAAGCACGCCGACATCGGCATATCGCTCCCGGGGACGTCCGAGGAGCCGAAAGCGCCGGTATATGTAGACGGAGAACTCCACATTACGCTCAAGGGAGATCGTATCGTGGAGGAGTTTATCGACATTCTGAGCGACTACGTGGACCGCCGCTATTCCTCTCCCGTCGCTGCATCCAAGTAACGATCGTCCACGCACCAGCGCGAATGTGGAGCAGGTGGGGAAACGCTTCCACTTCTCCGGCCCCGAGGGCGGCCAGCGCAGGGGCGCCGTCCAGCGTTATCCACGTGTGTGGAAGACCATGTTGAAACACCCTGGTTCTCGACATGCGAGAGCGAAGTCCCAGGTTTGCACGACTGGTCGTCCACATCCTGTGGACGGTCCGATGTGGAAGTTTTGTCGACATGCGGATAACTAGGTTTCGGGATCCGGGTGCCAGGTATCACGGTGAATATCGTACGGAGATCGGTCGAATAGATGGACAAGGTTGTTCGTAAGGCGCTGGAGCTACTCGAGGGCGCGCGGCACGTGGCGGTGCTCACGGGGGCCGGCATGTCGGCCGAATCGGGCGTGCCGACGTTCCGTGACGCCCAGACAGGCCTATGGGCGAAGTTCGATCCGCAGCAGTTGGCGACGGCTGAGGCGTTCGCCGAGAGTCCCTCTCGCGTTTTTGGCTGGTACGTCTCCCGTTTGCAAACCGTTCGCCGGGCGACCCCCCACGCCGGCTACGATGCCCTGGTACGAATGGCGGCGTTGTATCCGGACGGATTCGACATCATTACGCAAAACGTGGACGGATTGCACAGCCGTGCCGGCAGTGAGAACGTCGTGGAACTGCATGGGTCGCTGGAAGCATTTCGTTGCTCTGCGTGCCGTGAGGTTTTTTCCACTGACCGGGTTATCGAGCTGGGTGAAGGGGATGGCGAGGTTTCAGCCCCCGCGTGTGGTAAATGCGGTAACTTCATACGCCCGGGCGTCGTATGGTTCGGCGAGATGCTCCCGAGGGAGGTGCTGGAGCGCGCCACCCAGGTCGCCTACGAAGCCGACGTTGTTCTCGTCATCGGTACGTCGTCGCTGGTATATCCGGCCGCGGGGCTCCCGGATATCGTCAGCGCTCGCGGCGGTCGGGTGATCGAAATCAACCCAAAGGCGACGCCTCTCACTCCCCGAGTGGACCTCTATTGGGAAGCCGCTGCGGGTGAGGCGCTCCCGCAACTCGTCGATGCGTTGCAAAGGACGGAAGGCGGAAAGACGGAAGGACGGAATGATTAGAGAACGTTACCGCCGTACCGCCGTACCGCCGTACCGCCGACGGAGGGGGGAGACGGAAGGGTGAAGTACGATCCCCGTTTCCGACGCACCAAGATCGTGGCCACGGTAGGCCCCGCTTCGGCGAGTGAATCCGTAATGGAGGAGATGGTCGCGGCCGGCGTGGACGTGTTGCGCGTCAACAGTTCCCACGGCACAGCCGCATCGCGCGCCGAGATGATGGATCGAATTCGGAAGATCCGCGATGCATCCGGCCGGTCGGTAGCGATGCTCCTCGATCTGCAGGGACCTCGCATCCGCGTGGGCGACCTTTCCGGAGAGCGCGACCTCGTTGAAGAGGCGGAAGTCGTCTTTGCACCGGAAGCGGAGGCGACGGCCGACGAAATTCCCACCACGTACGCAGCGCTGGCCGACGATGTGAAGCCCGGAGCGCGCATCCTGCTCGACGACGGACTGCTCGAGGTCCGGGTGACGACTGTCAAGGGACGCAGGGTGATCGGTCGAGTCGTGTATGGCGGGTGTTTGAAGAGCCAAAAAGGGATGAATCTTCCGGGTGTCCAGGTGAGCGCGCCCGCGGTTACGGAGAAGGATCGCTCGGATCTCGAGTTGGCAATGGCCCACGGGGCCGATTACGTCGGTCTGTCGTTCGTCCGCCGGCACAAGGACGTCCAAGCGCTGCGCGAGTTGCTGCCTCAGGATATTCGCATCGTTTCCAAGATCGAAAAAGCCACCGCTCTGGACGATCTCTACCGGATCATCGAGTCCACAAACGGCGTGATGGTCGCACGGGGGGACCTGGGTGTCGAGTTGCCGTTTGAGGAAGTGCCTTTGGCGCAAAAGCGTGTGATTCGCTTGGCGAATCAGTTCGGCCGCCCCGTCATCACCGCCACGCAGATGCTCGAGTCGATGGTCGAAAAGCCGCGACCGACGCGGGCGGAAGCATCCGACGTGGCGAATGCGGTACTCGACGGAACCGACGCGGTCATGTTATCGGCCGAAACTGCAGTGGGTGCATACCCGGTGGCAGCCGTGAAGGCGATGATCCGCATCGTCGAGGAGACCGAGGCTGCGGATCTGGTCGACCCGCTGTCCCAGAGCCAGCGCGTCGATCAGCTTTTTGCGAGTCACGGCCCGGACACGTCGGACGCGATTGCGGCTGCCACGTGCGCGGCTGCAGAAATGCTGAACGCTCCGATGATTTTGTGTCTCACGAAGAGCGGGTTCACCGCGCGCAAGATCGCTGCGTATCGCCCAACGGTGCCGATCATCGGATTGACGACAGAACCAAGGACGTATCACCAGCTTGCACTCACATGGGGCGTCCACGCGGCGTTGACCAAGTCGGTGCCGACGTATGACGAGATGTGGAAGATCGCGCGTCAATACCTACTGTCGCACAACTACGTGCCGGAGGGCTCCAATGTCGTCGTCACGGCCGGTATCCCGTTCGATGTATCTGGTACGACCAATCTGCTGAAGGTCGAAGTCGTGTAATGCGCGTCGTCGTGTTGGGTTCTGGAACATCGATGGGCGTTCCGGTTCTTGGTTGCACGTGTGACGTGTGTACCTCCTCCGATCCCAAAGACAAACGCAGCCGGGTGGCGGCCATAGTCGATGGTGGCGATGGCGGCCGGATTCTCGTGGATACACCGCCGGAGCTGCGGTTGCAACTACTGGCGGCCGACGTTGCCGCCGTCGACGCCGTGCTCTTTACGCACGACCACGCGGATCACGTCCACGGCATCGACGATTTGCGTGTAATCTCGCAGCGCAATGGGGAACTGTCTTTGTACGGTCCGAGCGATGTCTTGGATCGACTCGTGCGACGGTTCGATTACATCTTCGATCCGGCGGTGGTGGCGCCAGAGGGAACGTACAAGCCCAAGCTGCGGCCATCACCGCTGACGGCCGGGGAGCCCGTGAAGATTGCGGGTATCGACGTGTTGCCCATCGCCCTCTCACACGGCGTGATGACCGTCTATGGATATCGATTTGGATCATTTGCGTATCTCACCGATGTCAAGACGGTGACGGACGATGCGATAGCGGCGCTTGCCGGGGTGCGCGTGCTCGTGATCAACGCGTTGTTCGAGCGTTCCCACCCCACACACTTGTCGATTCCGGAGGCCATCGATGTCGCGCGGGCAATTGGAGCGGAACAAACGTTCCTCACACACCTCACGCATCGGTACTCACATGAGGATCTGTCGAAGCGGCTTCCCGACGGGATCGAGCCAGCGTACGACGGTCTCACACTGACCGTGTGAAAAGGATGCGGTGCCCCTAAATTTTTTGCCGGGATCGTATTACCCTACAACGGAGACCCGGTGCCCGATTGTGTAGAATCGTGTAGAAGGGAGAGGTATGAGTCATCAGCACAGTGATCAACCCGTCGTGGTTGTGGAACGGTCCGACAGCGGCCTTGGGGGATTCCTGCTCGGCCTGGCGGTCGGGGCGGGCGTGGCGCTGCTCTTCGCGCCCAAGACCGGGGAGGAGACCCGCCAGCAGCTAAAGAACACCGGCCGCCGACTCCGTACGGTCGCGACCGAGAAGGCCGAGGACCTGCAGGACGCCCTGGGTGGCGGTTACGAGCGCACGCGCGACCGCATCGAGGAGGGACTGGATTCGGCGCGCGAGACCATCGATGAAAAACGCGAGGCCGCCCAGGATGCGTTCGACGCGGGCAAGTCAGCCGTCAAAACGGCCCGATCCGAGCTCGAACGGCGTCTGGCAAAGTCCAAAGCGGCGAGATCAACGACCCGCCGCGACGGAGACAAGAAAAAGGCGGACGAAGACGAGTAACGTCATCGACCTCCGCAGCGACACCGTGACGGTGCCGCACAAAGACATGCGCACCGCCATCGCGAATGCCGAAGTCGGCGATGACGTGCTGGATGGTGATCCCACCACGAAGCGGCTCGAAGACCGAGTGGCACGACTACTTGGTCACGAGGCCGGATTGTATTTCCCCTCGGGCACGCAGGCGAACCAAGTGGCGATCGGTCTCCTCGCCGGTCCCGGGTCGGAAATCGTAGTCGAAGATCAATCCCATATCGTGCACTACGAACAAGCCGGCGCGGCAACGCTGTGGGGAGTGCAGGTGCGTACCGTCTCGACCGCGGACGGTGTCCTCACCGCCGACCGCATCGGTAGCGTGATCAGAAACGGCGGGACGCTGTTGCCGCAGACGGCGGCGATCGTAATCGAGAATACGCACAGCTATCACGGTGGGAGGGTGACGAACCTCGAAGTGCTGCGGGAAGTCCGGGACTTGGCCGACCAGCGGGGGATAGCGTTACATATCGACGGGGCGCGACTCTGGAACGCCGCCGTGGCCTTGGGCCAACCGCTCGACGCCCTCGGTCGGCTGGGGACCACCGTGATGGTCAGCTTCACCAAGGGCCTCGGATGCCCGGTGGGTGCGCTCCTCGCGGGACCGCAAGCGCTGATCGAGCGAGGGGTCCGGATGCGGCAGCGGTTGGGGGGAGCGATGCGGCAGTCGGGCGTTCTGACCGCGGCGTGTCTCTATGCTCTCGACCATAACCTCGGGCGGCTCGGTGAAGATCATGATCGGGCGCGGATGTTCGCCGAGGTCCTTGCGGACCGCAAGGAGGTGACGCCGGTCGTTCCGGATACCAACATTGTGATGCTCGATCTTCATACCCGCACGGCGTCCGCTGCTGCACACCTCCTCGAGCAGGCCGGTGTCAAGTTGTCGGTGTATGGTCCTCGGCGACTCCGCGCCGTGATGCACCTTGGTGTGGTCGAAGATCAAGTCCGTCATGCAGCTGAAACGATCGCACGCGTTTTGCGAGAAGGGGAAATGTGAGCGTCGTCATCGTCGGAGCTGGTGAAGTTGGATTCCACGTTGCCGAGCGACTCTCGAACGAGGGCCGGCAAGTCGTCGTGGTCGATACGCAACCCGAACGACTCGATTACGTCCAGAGCCACCTCGACGTGGGAGTGGTCGAGGGAAACGGAGCCAGTCCGGCGGTGTTGGAGCGCGCCGGTATTAGCGGGGCGACGCTGTTCGTGGCGGTAACCAGCGTCGACGAGGTCAATCTTGTCGGATGCATGGCGGCGCGGGGTAAACCCGGGTTGGTGCGCGTGGCGCGCGTGTCGAATCCGGATTTCTACACCGAGGCCGGCCGTCTCCGACCCGAACGATTTGCGGTCGACGTCATGATCAACCCGGAACGGGAATTGGCGCTCGATACGCTGCAGTTGTTGCAATCAACCGCTGCCACCGACGTTGCGGCGTTCGCCGACGGTAAGCTGCAACTGATCAGCCTCCAGGTCGCCGATGACGCCCCGATCATCAATCGTTCGCTCGCGCAGGTCACGGCGGAACTTGGGCAGGACCCCGTACTGATCGCGGCCATCGAACGGGACGGAGAGACCTTGGTACCCGACGGCTCGACGGTCGTGCGGGCGGGCGATCAAGTGTACGTCGTCGCCACCAACGAGGCCGTCGATCGGGCGCTCGAGCTCACGGGCCATCACCACACCGAGCTCACCCGCGTCATGATCGCGGGCGGGAGCGTAGAGGCCTTTTACCTCGCGCAGCTTCTCGAGGAACACAAGGTGCACACCACCATGCTGGTGGACGACCGGCCGCGCGCCCAGGAGTTGGCGGAAAAGCTCCATAAAGCGCTCATCCTGACTGGTGACGCCACCGATATCGAACTCATGGAGGTGGAAGGTGTGGGTGACATGGATGCGTTCGTCGCGCTCACGGACGAGGATCAGACGAACATTTTGTCGTCGCTCGTGGCCAAGCACTCGGGCGCCAGGCAAGTAGTGACCCTAGTGAACAAGTTCGAGTACGTGTCGCTGGCGCGTCGTATCGGGTTGGACGCGGCCGTGAGCCCACGTCTGTCGGCGGCCAACGCCATCTTGCGCCAGGTTCGCAGTGGCAGCGTCACGCGTGTGGCGACGTTCAAGGACACCGATGCCGAGGCCATATCGTTTACCGTCTCCTCGGCCTCACCGGTCGTCGGGACTCCGCTCAAGAACGTCGATTTTCCCGACGGAACGATCGTCGCCGCGATCGTTCGTGGCGAGACCGTGATCGTGCCTCGCGGAGGCGATCAGCTGCAAACCGGAGACACCGCGATTGTCTTTACCCTGCGAAACGCCGTTGAACCCGTCACAAAACTCTTTCCAAGTTGATGTCGTGTTCAAAACGGACTGGTGTCGAAGCGTGATACGCCGTTGGCGGGCCTCGGTGCAATGGCTACCTTTCAGTCGCCCCAGGTCCGGAGGGCGCTTGCCCGTGAACCGCGTCAGGACCGTGAAGGTAGCAGCGCTAAACGATCGCTCGTGTCGCTTCGGGAAACCTGGGGCGCTCTTTTCTATTCTGGCATGACACATACCGCATTTGCCCGTAAGTACCGACCCGCACGGTTTGCCGATCTGGTCTCCCAAGGCCACGTCGCGACCGGCCTTGCGGGCGCCGTCGCCAAAAACCGCGTGGCGCACGGCTATTTGCTCACGGGACCACGCGGAACCGGTAAAACGACCGCCGCGCGCATCCTCGCGATGGCCCTCAACTGCGAGCGGCGTCAACCGGACGGCGGTGAGGGAGAGCCGTGCGGCGAGTGCGATTCCTGTCGGCGGATTTGGTCGGGCGCCGCCAATCTGGACGTAGTGGAAATCGATGCGGCCAGCAACCGGGGCGTGGACGACGCTCGCCAGTTGCGCGAGCGGGCCATGTACGCCGCCAGCGGTCCCAACCGCTACAAGGTGTACATCGTCGATGAAGCACACATGCTCACGCGCGAGGCGTGGAATGCCCTGCTGAAAATTCTCGAGGAACCCCCGCCACGGGTGGTCTTCGTGTTCGCTACCACCGAACCGCAAAAGATCGCCAACATGACAAGCGCGGTGTTGAGTCGGCTGCAGCGGTTCGACTTTCGGCACATCGGGCCCGAAGCCATCCGCGGACGGCTCAGGGAAGTGGCCCAGGCGGAGGGCATCTCGGTAGACGACGATGCGTTGGCGCTGATCGCCCGGGTGGCCAAGGGTGCCATGCGAGACGCATTGTCTGTTTTCGACCAGGTGGTCGTGTTCGGCGATGGGGAAGTGACGGCCGCCGGAGTGCGGGAGGCGCTCGGCCTCATCGACGACGAGATGCTCGCCGAGTTGCTGCGGATCGTCGCCCAACGGAAATCCGCCGAGGTCTTTCCTCTCGTAGCACGCTTGGTGGAGATGGGCGCCGATCTCAGCGAGTTCGTGAACGGGTTGGGTGAGCTGCTGCGGGCCATACTCATCCGGTTGGCCGGCGGCGAGCCCGAGGGCCTCACCGAAGGACTCCGAGACGCCGTCGATCAGGCCGCTGGAGAGTTCTCCGACGGCGATCTGCTGCGGATGCTGCGGTTGCTGCAGGAGGCTGAAACTTCGATCCGCCGCAGCCCCAACGCGCGTTTATACGTCGAGACCCTGCTGCTCCAATGGGCCCTGCTCGACCGGACGGTGGAAATCGAAGACGTGCTCAAGGCCCTCAAGGGCCAGGCGCCGGTCGGACCCGCCGGACGAAACCCACCGCCGCAGCCACGCTCGACGCCGCGGTCCACGCCGCCGCCGCCCGGCCGTCGGGTTTCGCCTCGCGAGGCCGAGGCGCCGTCCGCTCCACCCGCGCGCCAGACCGAAGCCCCACCCGCTGCGGTCCCACCTCCCGGGGGTCCGACACTGGAGTGGCTGGGCTCCCAATGGGAGTCGTTTCTCGAACGGGTCGGCAAGAGGAACCCCTTGGTGAAGGAAATGCTTTCCCATGCCCGGCCCACGGCTCTGGCGGACGGGGAGGTGCGGCTCGAGGTCGAGGGGGATATGCCCCTCGAGGGGCTGAACCGGAACAAGAAGGTGGTGCAGGACGCGATCAGCGCCCTCGTGGGAGCGCCATCTCGAGTTACGCTTGTCTCATCCACCGCGGACCGTCCGGCGCCGGCTCAGGAGCCCAAACGCCAGACCCCAGCAGGCGACAGAGAGGCACGAATGCAGGCCTACCGGGCCCAAGATCCGACCCTCGACGCGGTGGCGGAGGCGTTGGATCTGGAGCTCATGGAGTAGCTTGCGGCGTATTTGCGGGCGGAGTAGCTTGCAAATCCGGTAACTCTAACACCAGCACGGATATATGTCCGATTTTTCGCAACTTTTGCAGCTTGGTCAGCAGATGCAGGGGAGGATTACGCAGATGCAGACCGAACTCACGCAGCGCACGGTCACCGGCACCTCCGGCGGCGGCATGGTCACCGTCACCGCCGACGGCAAGGGCCAGGTTCGCAGTGTGAAAATCGACAAGAGCATCGTCGAAGACGGCGATGTAGAAATGATTGAGGACCTTGTGACGGCGGCGGTGTCAGACGCTCAGCGCCGGGCCGAGGAGATGTATCGGGACGAGCTGCGCAAGGTCACGGGGGGGCTCCAGCTCCCGTTCCAGCTACCGCTCTAACCCCGTGTCTGCCATTGAGCAGCTGACGGCGGAGTTGGCGAAGCTCCCTGGCATTGGCCGGAAAACCGCGACCCGCCTAACATTCCACCTGTTGAAACAGCCACGTGGCACAGTGGAATCGCTCGCTCGAGCAATCCAGACGCTGGCGGAGCGCATCGCGCCGTGCTCGACATGTGGAAACTACAGTGAGACGGACCCCTGCTCGATCTGTGAGGACAGTCGGCGCGACAGGGCGATACTGTGCGTGGTTGAGGAAGCATCGGATCTCGAGGCGATCGAACGCTCGGGAGAATTTCGCGGTCTGTATCACGTATTGGGTGGACATCTCTCACCGCTCGACGGTGTCGGACCGGACGATTTGCGGATCGACGACCTGTTCCGGCGTGTGGAAAACGGTTCGGGAGTCCGTGAAGTCATCCTGGCAACCAACCCGTCGATGGAAGGTGAGGTAACCGCGACCTACATCCGAGGTGTCCTTGCCCCCGTGGGTTTGCAGGTCACCCGAATCGCATTAGGGTTGCCGGTAGGTGGTGACCTCGAGTACGCTGACCGACAGACGATCGCCCAGGCGCTGGCCGCCCGGCGGGAAATGCAGTAAATGATGGGTGCGAAGCTCAAAGCGGTGCTTTTGACGTTCGGCTTGGGGGCGGTGCTTGGCTCGGTGCTCGCACAGCAGTCCATGGGCCGCCACCGCCAAGACCTGTTCAGCGGCAGGCCCTTGCGTCGGCTGTCTGCCTTGAGCTACCTCAGCGGTCATCCGAGTGTCGAGACGGTGCGGTTACTGTACGATTACTTGGCGTGGGAGGAACATCCGCTACTGCGGAGGAGAGCCGACGGCATCGCTCGACGCATGGAGGCAAAACTTGGGTAAAGTGGGTTATCGGTGACCGGTGCAGGGACCTGGTCGCTTGGCGAATCGGACTACAACCGGATTTCCGAGCATCTGACCGAGTTGCTCCGCGAGTCGGACGCGCGGAGTGCGATGGTCGTAGACCGCACGGGCCAGTTGTTGGCCAATGCCGGCGAGGCGCTCTCGTTCGACGCCACGGTGTTTGCGTCGCTGACGGCCGCTGACTTCAGCGCCAACGATCAGCTGGCGAAAATGATCGGTGAGCCCGAGTTCGCTTCCCTGTTCCATCAGGGGAAGAAGGAGTCGATGTACCTTGCCGATGTGGGACGCCGGCTCATTCTCGTGGTCCTGTTCGACCAGCGTACCACTGTCGGGCTGGTTCGACTTCGCGTCAAGCAGACGGTGGAAGACTTGTCGAAACTCGTCGTAGAAATGTTCAATCGGCCGCCTACTGACAAAGACGCGGCCAAAGGAGGATTGTTGGAGGGTGCGGATGACGAAATTGACAAACTGTTTGGCGACTAGCCGGGAGAGCCGATCATGTCTATGATCAATTATGCGTCCCGGGAGATCAACTGCAAGCTCGTCTATTATGGTCCGGGCCTTGGTGGCAAGACCACGAACCTCGAACACGTGTATGGCAAGGTGTCGCCGGACAAGCGTGGCAAGATGGTCTCGCTCGCCACGGAATCCGAACGCACGCTCTTCTTCGATTTTCTACCGGTGGATTTGGGAACCATTCGTGGGTTCAAGACGCGGTTTCATCTCTATACCGTTCCCGGCCAGGTGTACTACAACGCGTCTCGCAAATTGATCCTCAAGGGGGTCGACGGCGTCGTTTTCGTCGCGGACAGTCAGATGGATCGCATGGAGGCCAACGTGGAATCCATGCAGAATCTCTACGACAACATGGCGGAATACGGATACGATGTTACCAAAATCCCGTTCCTGATACAGTACAACAAGCGCGACCTCCCCAACGCCGCATCGATCCCCGAGCTGCAACAACAGCTCAACCCCGGTTGGGAAGTGACGGAGGCCCGCAAGCAGCGGAACGCGCCGGATCCCAACAACGAAGGGGAATGGCTCGTTACGCAGATCGATGGTACCTGGGTGGAGCGTGCACCATTCGTCGAGTCGATTGCGGTCAACGGCGACGGAGTGTTCGAGACCCTGCGCCACGTCGCCAAACTCGTCCTCAAGACCCTGAGTTGATTATTATTCAGGCATGATCTGGACCCTTCCGAACATTCTTACGGTATCCCGGATCGCGCTCACGCCGGTTATCGCGTTGCTGCCGTTCATAGATGGTTACCTTCCCAAGCTGATCGCTTTCATCGTGTTCATGATCGCTGCCATCAGTGACATTTTTGATGGCTGGCTGGCGCGCGAACGTGACGAGGTGACTGATCTCGGCAAGTTGCTCGATCCATTGGCGGACAAACTGCTGCTGTTCGCTTGCTTGATTCCGATCTATTGGGTCACCAGGTATCCCATGAGTCAGTATGAGATCCCCTGGTGGGGCAACCTGCCGCTCATCGTCGCATTGTTGCTCGTCGGGCGCGAAATCGCCATGATCATGTTCCGGCTTGTCGCCAAGCGTCGCGGTATAGTGATCGCAGCGGACTACACGGGAAAGATCAAAACGATCGTTCAAGATGTTTTTCTCGGTGCGACGATCGGTTGGTTTGCATGGCGTGACATGCGGATCGAGTTCGGATGGGAAACGGGATGGTTGGCCGCCTTCTGGGATCGATTCCACGGTGCCGTCATCGCGGTCACGCTAGGTGGCGCGGTGCTCCTGACAGTTATCTCCCTCCTTTCCTACATGTATAGGTATCGCAGCCTGTTTCGCGGTACCTATTCGGCACACCTGGGCGATGGAACTTGAACTCGTCACGATAGGCAACGAGCTACTCCTCGGTTTCACTCTCGACACCAATGCCGTGGAATTTGCAACCGCGCTGACCGAGGCGGGTGTGCGTCTTGCGCGCACGACGACCGTCGCTGATGATGGCCCCGCCATTCGTGATGCGGTGGTGGACGGGTTGAAACGCACCGGCTTCGTCGTAACAACGGGGGGCCTCGGACCTACGCGCGACGACATCACCAAGAAAGTGGTTGCCGATATCTTCGATGCTCCGCTCGAACTCGACGTCGAATATCTCGAAAAGTTGCGCGAGCGATTCGCACGTCTGGGCCGCGGACCGATGCCGGAGACGAATCGCACGCAGGCCGAAGTGCCGCGCGGGGCCGTCAAACTGAAAAACCGATGGGGCACGGCCCCTGGTCTATGGCTCGAAGGAGCGCCGGGAGTCGTCGTGATGTTGCCGGGCGTTCCACGGGAAATGAATGGGTTGCTGCGCGAAGAGCTGGTCCCACGCCTCAAGAAACGGATGGACGGCGGTGACGCGCTGGTGATCCGTTCGAAGATGCTTCGCACGACCGGTGTGTCGGAATCGGCGCTTGCTGACGTGCTGCATGGAGTCGACGAGCAACTGGCCCCGGTGACGTTGGCGTATCTCCCCAATCCACATGGGGCCGATCTCCGGCTCACCGCGTGGAACGTGCCGGCGTCGGAGGCCGAGGCCATGCTCGAACGTTCCGCCGGCGTGATACAACCACTCCTGGGCTCGTGGTTTTATGCCGAAGGTGACACCGATCTCGCCGAGGTGGTTCTCAACGGCCTGCAACAAGCGGGGCACAAGCTCGCGGTCGCGGAATCGTGTACCGGCGGCTTAGTGGGCCAACGGCTCACCGCGATCGCCGGCGCGTCGGCGGTGTTCGTTGGCGGCGTCGTGGCATACGACGACTCCGTGAAGGAATCGATTCTGGGTGTCCCACACGACCTGCTGGAAGCCGTAGGGGCGGTGAGCGAGGAGGTGGCCGAAGCCATGGTGGATGGGGTTGCCGCCCGATTCGGAGTGGATGCGGCGGTGGCGGTGACGGGAGTGGCCGGCCCGTCCGGTGGCACCCCGGAGAAACCGGTGGGAATGGTCTGCCTTGCGGCCAGAGTTGGGCAGGCGCGCAAGGTCACCACGGTGCACATTCCCGGTGACCGGGACGGGGTCAGACAGCGATCTGCCCAAGCCGCTCTGAACCTGGTTCGACGCCTCATTCCCTGAGTTCGGGCCGTGCGATACGTACCGGCAGACACCAAGCTGCCATTTTGGCGGTAACGCTGGTACGGACCTTGCTCTCCCGCTATAGTACGTCCGTCTCGACACCCTAACAAACGAACGGTGCCCATGGTGGCAGGATGAATCCACGGAGGAAGCGTTCCGGTCAGAAGAAGGCCCGAGGTGAGGCAGAAGCGGTCTCGCCTACGAGTGAGACACCCGACCGGCCGGCGGTGGAGGGCAGTGCAGAGGGGGAGGGGAAGGGTACGGCAGAGCCAGCCGCGGAGCACGCGTCCGGGACCGCCGATACCGAAGCCGCCGCCGACGCGGCTGCTCCGGAGACGGCGGACCAGGCCGTCGAGCGACTCCAGGGTGAGTTGACCGAATTGCAAGATCTGCACCTGCGCACCGCGGCGGAATACGAGAATTTCCGCAAGCGGACGGCGAAGGAACGGACCGAGACGTGGAAGCGTGCGCAGGCGGACGTCGTGTCGAGCATCCTGGATGCTCTCGATGACTTCCAGCGCGTTTTGGACCTGGACCGGTCCACGACCAGCGCAGACGATGTCATCGCGGGTGTCGAGTTGGTCGAGCGCAAGCTCCTCCGAGAATTGGAGGCTGCCGGATTGGAACGGGTGGGTCAGGAGGGCGAGCCGTTCGATCCCAATTTTCATGAAGCGGTCAGCGCCCTTCCCGCCGAGGCGGAAGAGCAAGACCACACCGTCGGTGCCATTCTACAATCGGGTTATAAGTTTGCCGGTGCGCTGATTCGTCCGGCTCGAGTGCAGGTATTTACGTGGCAAGGTGACGGGAGCCAGGGATCCAGTTAATGGCCGCCACGAAGGACTATTACCGCGTACTTGGCGTCGCCGATTCGGCGGACAAAGAACAAATAAAGAAGGCCTACCGTAGCCTCGCGAAGCAATACCATCCCGACGCGAAACCCGACAACAAGGACGCGGCGGAGCGCTTCAAGGAAGTGTCCGAAGCGTATTCGGTGTTGAGCGATCCCGCACAGCGCAAGAAGTACGACATGATGCGCAGGTTGGGAGCGTTCACGGGTGGACGCGCGGGCGGCGCACGACCGGGTGGAGGGCAGAGGTTCGAGGATTTCGACTTTGGCAATATCGGTGGACTCGGCGGTCTGGGCGACATCTTCTCCTCCATCTTTGGTCGAGGCAAGAAAGCGACCCTCATCGAACCCATCGAGATGACGCTTGAAGTCCCGTTTCGCACGGCGGCTTTAGGAGGCAAGGTACCGGTGACGGTATCGGTGTCGGAGGCGTGCCCGACCTGCGGTGGCAACGGTGCGGCGCCGGGTTCCAAGATATCCACCTGCGAAGAGTGCAAAGGGCGGGGGACGGTGAGCTTCGGTCAGGGGGGGTTTGCGGTGAACCGTCCGTGTCCGCGATGCCGCGGCCGCGGCATGACGGCGAGTAAGGCGTGCAAGAAGTGCGGAGGAATGGGGGAAGTCGACGTGGGCAAACGTCTGATGGTGACGGTACCGGCCGGAACAGACTCAGGAACCAAAGTGCGGTTGAAGGGCCAAGGGCAGCGCCATCCAACCGGTGGCAGGCCGGGAGACCTGGTCGTGACTTTCGAAGTGAAACCCGATCGCTTTTTCAGGCGTGAGGGCAATGACCTGATTTGCACCGTGCCGATCAACCTGGCGGGCGCGGCCCTCGGCACGAAAATTCGCGTGCGCACGATCGAAGGGAAACGGGTCGCGCTGCGCATTCCGGCTGGCACGCAACCCGGTCGCAAATTCCGACTGAAAGGAATGGGCATCGAGCGCAACGGCAGGCGCGGCGACCAATTCGTCGAGATCGACGTGACGATTCCCGAGAAGCTCTCCGACGAGCAGGAAAAGTTACTCAAGGATTTTGCTGAAGCGGCGGAGATGAAGTATTAGGTTCTAGGGGTTCCGACCCCACCCAACACCTAACACCCAATACCTAAGACCTAAGACCTAAGACCTACCCCCCCCCAATCCAATTCTCCGCGCTATCCGGGCGGAAACTCCCGTTGCGCAGGACCACAAACGTGGCGTACGGTCCGGGCCGCGACCATCGCAACACTTCTCCGTCGTTCCTTCCCAGCGTATACACGACGAACTCGTCGTCACTCGGCACGCCGGCGATGATGTGAATGCGGCCGTTCATGTCTGTGGTGATGTCGGTGAAGTATGCCGTCTCCAGCCACTGCCACGGCATGCGCCATCGGATGTTTCCGAACTCGTTGTAGAGCGTGATGTGCTCGAGCGGCACCATGTGGAGCACGCCGCCTGCGACGCCGGCAAGGAGGCCGGGTCGCTGGCTGATGTCGACGAGGGCAAACGTCGTCAGGCTGTCTTCGCCAAGGGCAACGAGCTTGCCGTCGGTGGTCTGAACGATGACTCGTTCGTCCGGCAAGACGGCGAATTGGTGAGGAATCAATTCGAGATCGGCGAGATCGAATTCCCGTTCCAATTCCCCGTTCCAAGACAGCACCGCGATCCGTGGTTGGCCGACCACGAGATCTGAGACATACCACCGATCGCCGACGAACTGCACGTGGACGGGTGCGGTGACGATTCCTTCGCCGATGGTATCGACCGCTCCGGTTGTCATGCGATAGAGTATGACGCCGCCCAACCCCTGCGTCGTCATGGCAAGGACACTGTCGCCCGCAGGTTCCACCGCCCGGCCATTGAGATAGATCAGCCCCAGCGACCGCGAGTTGCTCTTGCAACTCACGCTTGCCAGGGCGATCAACGCTGGTACGAAAAATCGATGCATGTGGTCAGCGACGAATGTTACGCACCAGCTTCTGGGCCTACTTGCCGGACGTCCTGGGATGGTCGGCCTCCGGTCTGTTCTTCCCGTAGACGGTCGAAGTTCCAGGCAATCGCTTGCAGGATGACGACCGCGATGGCGCAAAGTAAGGCGAAGGCCGCACAGATGCCGGCGGCAAACCACAGTACGCTGGACATCGTGAGCGACGAGTAGTTGGCTCCGACAAAGGCAAAGGCGCCGACGAGCAGGTAGAGGCTGTACCGCTGCATTCTGGCCGCCTGGACGTGCGGTGGGATGACATGTTTCCTTTCGGATGTGTCTGGCATGGATCGCTCCCAAGTGGACCGGTTGACTCGGCTGCTATAAATTAATGCGTTTCCCAGTTTTACAAGCTTACTTAATCAATCATGGTCACACATCGCCGCTGGAGCTGTCACCTCGCCGAAGAATTCGGGCACGCGGACGTCACCGGAGACGTCGAGGACCTGGTTCGGGAGTCAGGCGTCGCGGACGGGGTGGTGGTTGTGGCGCTGGTTGGATCGACCGGCGCGGTGACGACGATCGAATACGAAGGGGGTGCCCTGTCGGATCTGCGAGACGCGCTCGAGCAGTTGGCTCCCGTCAACGCCCACTACGAACACAACGCAAGGTGGGGAGATGGAAACGGGTTTTCTCACGTCCGCTCCGCGCTGCTGAAAACCAGTATCTCGATTCCGATCATCGACGGACAGCTCCAGCTGGGAACGTGGCAACAAGTGATCGTGATCAACCTCGACAACCGGCCGCGGAATCGGGAGGTGGTGGCGACGGTGGTGGGGGAGTAGGGGGTAGGTATTAGGTGTTAGGTTATGGGTGTTAGGGCCACCCCCGCCCCCGCCTGTAAGACCTAACACCTAACACCTAAAACCCAACACCTAACACCTAACACCTAACACCCAACACCTCACCTCAGCGCCTCCTCCAACTCCAGAGCCGCATCCGTCCCCGGATCGCGATACTTCACGATGACGGGCGTGTAGAGGTGGACCCCCTGACGTATTGCGGCTTCACCTTTGGCGGGCCGGCTTCCGGCCACCACCACCGCTCGGGAGGGCACGACCAGCGGCGTGTCGGCCGTGCTACGGATGATCTTGTCGTTGACCAGATCATAGATCGGCGTGGACTTGGTGAGGATGGTGCCGGGCGCCAGTACCGCCTCCGCACCGACGATTGTGGCCTCGTACACGCCGCAGTTGCCGCCCACGAGCGCGTCGTCCTCGACGATCACCGGCATGGCGCCGATGGGTTCGAGAACGCCGCCGATCTGCACACCCGCTGACAGGTGCACGTTGCGGCCAATTTGCGCGCACGATCCGACCAGCGCATGGGAATCGATCATCGTTCCCTCGCCCACGTACGCCCCGACGTTCACAAACATCGGTGGCATGCACACGACGCCCCGGCCGACGAACGCGCCGTCGCGTATGGAGGAGCCTCCAGGCACTACCCGCACGCCGTCGTCGCGCGTCAACAGGCGCGGGGGGAGAGTGGCCTTGTCGAAGAAGGGGAACTGGGGATTGATCGAGAAATCCTCGATCTGACCTGCGCGGAAACCCAACAGGATTCCCATCTTGACCCAATCGTTGACTGTCCACCCGTCGTCGCTCGGCTCCGCGGCCCGGACGTCGCCGGCCGTGAGGCGCTGTCGAAGTTCGGCGACCACATCGGCAGTGTTGCTGGGGAGGTCTGCCGCCGGAAGTTTGTAGAGCCTCTTGATTTCCGTTTGAAGTGCGGTCGTGTTCACACGGCCTCGACCAAATCGAGTTTTGCGAGCTCCTGGTGCAAGCGTGCACGGTTTGCATCACTCATTGGGACGAGCGGCAAGCGGTAATGCTCTTCGATCAGTCCCATCATGGCGAGAGCGGCTTTGACCGGAATGGGATTGGTCTCGACGAAGTTGACCTTCATCAGTTCAAGTATCTTGTAATGGATCTCTCTGGCGTCCGCCACTCGGCCGTCGAGCGCCGTGCGAACCATGTCGCTCATCATGCCGGGAACCTCGTTCGAAACCACCGACACTACACCCTGGCCGCCTAGCGTGATGATCGGGAGGGTGAGGTCGTCTTCGCCCGATAGAACGGCAAAGTCGGACGGTGCGTTCCTAATGATCTCCATGACCTGCGGAAGGGAACCGGAAGCTTCCTTCGTGCCGGCGATGTTGTCGTGTTCGGCGAGTCGTAACGCTGTTTCGGCCGTCATGTTAGCGCTTGTGCGACCGGGAACGTTGTACATCACCACGGGGGTTTGGACGGCGTCGGCAACCGCCGAGAAGTGCTGGAAGAGGCCTTCCTGTGTCGGTTTGTTGTAGTAGGGGACCACGATGAGAATGCCATCCACGTTGAGTGCGTCGATCTGCTTCGCCAACGCGATGACATCGCTTGTCGAGTTGCCCCCGGCGCCTGCGAGGACCCGCACGCGGCCGTTACTCTGATCTCGCACAATGTCAATGACGCGGATCTTTTCGTCGGTGCTCATCGTGACGCCTTCGCCGGTGGTCCCGCACGGGACGAGACCGCTCACACCCCCTTCTACTTGCCGGTCGACGAGAGTGCGCAGCGCGGCTTCATCAAGAGACCTGTCGCTCTGAAAAGGGGTGACGATGGCCGTGAAAGTCCCTTCCCATGGTTGGGTCATGTACCGGGTCCCTCGTCAAAGAGTTGGGAGAACTCGTAGAAGCCGGTGCGGCCGCGAATCCACTCGGCGGCGTAGAGTGCGCCACGCGCGAAACCCTCTCGACCCCGTGCCGTGTGCGTCAGCTCGACTGTTTCGGCTGCCGAATCAAACCCCACTGTGTGTTTTCCGAATGCTTCGCCCGCCCGCACGCTGGCAACGTGCAGGGCCTCCGGCGGAATCTGGCCATCCGGGTTGCCGGCAATCGTCCGGGTCTTGCGCTTCATCGCCGCGAGGATCTTGTCGGCAAGTCGAACGCCCGTACCGCTGGGAGCGTCCCGCTTGCCACGATGATGATGCTCGACTATGTACGGGTCGTAGTCATCGAATCGATCGAGGAAGGTGGCGGCAAGTTCCGCCAGGCGGTCGAGGATCTGGGCGCCGATTGAAAAATTGGCCGCCCAAACCAAGCCCGTGCCATTCGACTCGACGATTCCTCGTACCTGCTCCATTCGGTCGTACCATCCGGTCGTACCAATCACCATGGGGACCCCGGCCGCGGTCACGTCTTCGATGTTGCGAACGACGGCGTCGGGGTAGGTGAAGTCCACGACCACCTCGCTGTCCTTCAGCGCGTCACGGAGCGCGTCGCCGCCGGGATTGGTGTCGATGTCGAGCTTCGTCACGATCTCGTGATTGGCCGCGACGGCAAGACGTTCGACCGCTTCGCCCATGCGTCCCAATCCGAGCAAACTCAGTTTCACGAGCGGGTTTTCGCCTCCATGCGGACGAACACGCCGGGGCGCACATCTTTGTCAAAGAACGTCGTGTGTAGTTTCATGACCACCTCGTCTGCGTTCTCTTGCCGCACGACGAACGACACGCTCGTGTCGGAGGCGCCGTATGGTGCGGTGAGGATGAGAACGTCTTCGATGGCGCTCGTCGCTCGAGATACGATCTCCGGTGTCGCCCCGACGTCTTCGCCTACAAGCGATACGATAACGCCGTGTTCGCTGGGTGAAAGCTCGAGCGTTTGTTCGAGTTCCGCCAGCACGCGATCGAGTTGTCGGCTCGCCGCGACCACCAGCACTGCCCGACGGCCGGATGACGCCACGAGGTGGGTCGATACTTCATGTCGATCCAACGTTTTACCGATCGACCAGAGCGCGCGATGTATCGGAGTCGCGTAGGGCGACCGGAGGCGCACGACGACGACCTCGTCTTGAACCGCGATCGACTTGACGACTCCGCGGGTGTTGCTTGTCGAGCCGAAGATGGTGGTTCCCTTCCTTTCGGGGCACGCGGAGTGCAGAACTCGGAGAGGAATGTTCTTGTCAACGGCCGGTTCAATGGTGTTCGGATGCAACACCTTGGCGCCGAAGAACGACATCTCGGCGGCTTCATCGAACGACAGCTCGCGGATGCTCATAACGTCGTCGACCCCTGCGTGCCCGGTAGTGAGCATGCCGCCCACGTCCGTCCAAATCTGGATCTCGGCTGCGTTCAATGCCGCGCCGAGCAGCGAAGCCGTGTAGTCGGATGCCTCGAATCCCATCGTTGTGGTGACGCCGTCCCGTGTCGCGCCGATGAAACCCTCGACAACAGGTATGCGATTCTCCGCAATCAAGGGAGCGATGGTGGTGCGTGCCCGACGACCCAACTCTTCACGATCCGGCCGCGCGGCGCGAAACCGGGCGTCTGTGATCACCACGCCGCCGGCGTCGATCGACACCGCGTCGAGTCCGGCATCGCGCGCTGCTGTGACAAACAAGAGTGACGAAAGACGCTCGCCGTGCGCGATAATCGCATCTTGCGTTCGAGGGGTGAACTCTTGCAGTAAGGAGATACCCTGGAGCAAGCGCGTGATGTCATCGACATATGCCGAGATCTTGTCGCCGGCCGACGGATCCGGCGGCCGGCCGTTCAACTCTCCGAGGATATCGCGATGGCGTTGCGCGACCGATGCTAGCGACACGCGTGCTGCGTCCACACTGTCGCTGAGCGCAAGGTCGCCGAGATGAAGAAGGTCCCTGGTGGTGGCGCCAATTGCCGAGACGACCACCAGCGGGTTGCGATCCTGTTGCTTCGCCACGATGTCGACCGCCCGTCGAATGGACTCGACGTCTTGCAACGATGTGCCGCCGAACTTCATAACGATCACGCCGCACCCCCGATCAACCCCCGGGCCACCGCGAGCTCGGCATTGAGAATGGAGCCGCCCGCCGCTCCGCGCAGTGTGTTGTGACCTAAAACGGTCATCTTGTAGTCCAGCACGTTGCACGGTCGCAGGCCGCCCACGAACGTGGCCATCCCGTTTTCCCGATCGACGTCGAGCTTCGGCTGCGGACGATCGGGTTCGTCCAACACCACGATCGGCCGGTTGGGGGCCGACGGAAGGCCTTCCGATTGCGGGGCTCCCGAAAAAGACTGCAGCGCCTCTCGGACGGCATCGAGCGTTGCGGTATTCCTGAGCTTCACCGAAACGGATTCGAGGTGCCCGTCGGCTACGGGGACGCGATTCACCTGTGCGGACACACGAAGGTCGGCCGGGTCGATCGCGCCGTTGCGTTGTGCCCCAAGGATCTTCTGAGTTTCCGATTCCAGCTTCTCTTCCTCGCCGGAGATGAACGGGATCACATTGCCGGAGATGTCCAACTCGGAGAGGCCCGGGTAACCGGCACCAGACACGGCCTGCATGGTAACCACCGACACCAGCTCGACACCGAACGTCCGATGCAGCGGTGCCAACGCCATCGCCAGAAACGTGGCGGAGCAGTTGGCGTTGGTCACGAGGAAACCGGACGCAGGAAACCCTCGTGCTTTGCTCTGGCCGGGGATCAACCCCAAGTGGTCCGGGTTCACCTCGGGAATCATCAAGGGCACGTCGGGTTCCATGCGGTGGTTGCGGGCATTGCTGAATACAGGCACACCCACCCGCGCCCAGGTCAGTTCGACGTCGCCGGCTACGTCGGCGGTCAACGCTGAAAACGCCAAATCGATATCGTCCGAGGCGGTTAGGTCACTGACGATCAGGGGTGCAATGCCCTCCGGCATCTGCGAGGGCACGAGCCAACGACACGCCTCACGATACGTCTTTCCCGCCGAGCGCTCCGATGCCGCCACGCGGGTGACATCGAACCACGGATGGTTCGATAACAAGGCGACAAATCGCTGGCCCACCGCCCCGGTGGCCCCCAAGATTGCGACTCGCAGTGGGCGGTCAGGCTTCACGCCGAGGTCTCCACGAGATGTTTGGCAACGCGGTAGTATAGCTCGACGGCATCCAAGGCTTGTTGCTTTGCAATTTTCTCACCGTCCGTGTGGGCGTCGTGAATGGATCCCGGCCCCAACAATAACGGTTTTCCAAAAGCCGTGAGCGATGGAATGTCGCTACCGAACGCCACGGGCGACGCTTCGAATCCCTCGAGGGTCTCGCACTCCACGGCTTCGCTTTCGGTGGTGACCTCGTACGTAAGATGAGTATTCCGATGCACGAAGCCGTCGAGTACGGCCCGTGCATCTGCGACCGGCCCAACCAATCGAACGAAAATGCGAGCTTCGGCGTGCGGCGCGACCACGTTGCCGGCGACGCCTCCCGACACGGTGCCGATGTTCACCGTGGCGCTGCCGTGCAGCGGGCTCTGGCCCCAGTCCACCGCACGAATCTCGTGTAGCGCGGTAAGAAGGCGGTCGATGGCAGAGTCCCCGCGTTCGGGGTAGGCCGAATGCGCAGCGACGCCTTCGGCTCGGAGGAGGAACTCGAACGCTCCTTTGTGCCCGCTCGCCAGCCGATTTTCGGTCGGTTCCCCGACGATGATATGGCGGGAGTTGATTCCCAACTCGTTTGCGTGCCGCGCTCCGACGCTGTCGACTTCCTCTCCGACGACAAACAGGAGTCCCACACCACGCACGCCATCTTCGTGCAGCCGCACGGCCGCAGTCACCATCGTCGCGAGCACGCCCTTCGCGTCGCACGCTCCCCTGCCGTAGATGAATTCGGCGTCTTCCGAGCTGGAGATGAACGGCCCCACCGTGTCCAAATGCGTACACAACACCAGCACCACGGGGTCGCTGATGTGTGCGAACAAGTTGAACCGGCCCGGCTCGACTTCTTGCAGGCGGACCGCGAACCCGCGCTCTGCCAGTTTTCGTTCCAGGAACTGTGCGACCGCTAACTCGTCTCCGGTCACCGAGGGGATGTCGATCAATTCGCGTATGAGCGAGAACAGCGACGTCACGGTGCTCCTCGGTCGGGTGATCGGTACAGCTCGCGGTGGCTGGGTACGTTGCCATGCAGGCTAATGAAGCCGGGGAGGGTAGCCAAGTCCCGGTTGCATGAGTCGTTTCCCGACCCGGGCCGGCATGACGATGTGGAT
>JAPULP010000385.1 GCA_027294815.1 Gemmatimonadota bacterium
CGCCTTCGGCGTGTGGGCCACGCCTACGTATTTCGTGGCCGACGGGTCGGGACGGATCTGGTTTGCGAACGGCGAGGTCGGCGAGCTGCCGAACCAGGTTGCGGCGCTGCGGCACATCGAAGGGATGGGGGCGACGCCCCCGCCGATCGTGGCGGAGCCCGATGCGCCCCCACCCCCAACGACAAACTAACCTGCTGTTCGTTTCCTGAGCCCCTGGTCGGCTAACACCGGCGCCGGCCCACCAAAAAATCCCGCCAGGCTGTAGGCGGCGATGGCCGGCAAGGGATCGTGCTCTACCACGTAGATTGCGCTGGAGTTCTGGTCCACCGTCAGCGCCACGGCATCGACTTCTAGCCGTATTGCACCGCGGAACTCACCGTCCCAATCAAATACGTGGACGTAGCGTGCGAAATTATCGCGATCCGGATAGCCAGCGGCCGTCCGTCCGGAGAAGAGCGCAAACACCAAGTCGCGCGACGCGGCGATATCGATATATGCGTATCTCGTGCTTTCGTCCGCCACCACTCCGCGGCGGGGATCGACCGACCCGGCGTCGGGCGTAACCTCGATGGGAACGTCCGCCAGTCCTACCAGCGAGCCGTCGGCGCGGAGGATCTCGATACGGCTCGCATAGCGAGATGCCAGGGCAACCAGTCGATGCTCCGGATGTGCAGTGACGGTGCCAAAATGCATGCGTTGCCTGAGAGCCGCTGGCATCACAATGTTCGCCGCTGGAATACTCCCAACCGTTGCCACTTGGCTACCGCTCTCGTCGAACACGGCGAGCCGCCCTGCTTCGAAGAAGCCGGGCCCGACGAACCGGCCTTGGTCCGTCCTGATGATTCCGGTGATCGTGGCGTTGGAGATCAGGTTGACGCTCTTCTCTCCCAAGCGTCCCTCTTCGAAGAACGCGTCGCTGAGGTCCACATAGCTAATCCGGCGCAAGCCGGCGTCGAACACCCAAAGCTCACTCGTGCTCCCCGCAACAGGATCCAACGACCAAGCACTCGTGAACTCCCCGGGTCCTTCTCCTCTCCCCCCAAACGACCGAATCCACTCGCCGTCCATCCGGTTGATGACATGCAGAGCCGCATCGGAAACGGCGTCTATCACCACTACATGGTCTCCCACGGCGGCGATCTTGGTCGGCATCCCGAGGCGCTCGGAGCTGTTGAGTTCTTGCCGCTCGATATCGACAACATTCGCCACGGCGGCGTGCGACAACTCTGTCTCGGATGGTGCATGTGTCGCCGTGTAACCGGTAACGGATATCACTCCCAGCAAGGCGATCATCGCGTGGCGCCGAGCCGGTGAAAGACGTGCTGTCATGAATGGTTCCTCCCAAACAGGTCAACTGGGCCAGTGCCAAGAGACTGGTTCAGCATCGGCCTCTTCAGTTCACTCAATCTCTGTACCGCTACAGTTACGCCTTGGAGAGTGGTTGAACATTTCGAGCTCACCGTTACTGCACCACGAGCCTATCTTGAATGCGCAGCATCCAGCGTCTGCACAACCGTCGTTGATCTTGACCCCGAGTGGGGTCTCTGCCGTTCCGCCGGTGAACGCCAACGGCAATCCCATCAGGATTGCAACCAGCCCAAACACTTTCAGATGCTTTTTCATTTTGTGTCCTCTGCGAAGAAGGGTTATCGAGATCGGTTAGTCCTACCACTACGGGTAGCTCCTGCTAGGGCAATTCTACGCCCCCCATCACCACTCCTGCCCTAGCAGAACGCGACTCGGATAATCAAGAACGCGTCATTCGTCTGTAACCTCTCCGCGTTCTGATGCATCTAGAAGTACACTATAAAGGCCAAGGAGACTATGTCACCCGTCCAAACCCCGAACCCCGTAGTTGGCTGTGCGGTAACCAATGAGTGGGCGAACGGATTATCGCATCGATCGGTGGAACTCGAGGGAGGCCGCGTGGTGCGCGTTCACCCTTCCCAGATTGCCGTCAGCGAGTCTCACAGCTATACGGCTCTCATCTACGATCTCGCCCCTTGGGACGATCGGGCGCTGGTGGGCATCAACAGGTTGCGGCGCTGGAGGCCGGAACTGCCCATCCTTTTCTACGTGCCGCCGGTTTCCCAGGCCGTCGCGCTCATACCACGCTGCGGAGGGATTGGTAACGCGCGGTTCCGGATGCAGCAGCGCAACGGAAATGAAATGTCGGAATTTCGCCGCGACGTAGCGTGGCTCGTACAATCGATGCCGAGTGGGGAGATAATCACACGGTTGAGGGAGGTGTTTCCCGAGATGCCGTCGTCCCTTTTGCAGCTGGCCCGCTACGTGTTGCAACCCCTGGGTGTCAACCGGCGACCCACGGTAGAGTCGGCGGCCCGAGCCCAGAGGTTGTCCAAACGGACGCTCGAGCGGCAGGTAAGATGCGACCGTCTACCCGTCCCCAAGGAACTGATCGATTGGATCACGCTTCTTCACGTGTCTTTCGTAGCATCGCGGGGTTCAACTTCTATATCGAGGGTGGCACGCTGCGCGGGAGTCACCGCGAACGATCTTTACCGAATCAAGAGTCGACTGGCAGACCGAGCCGGAAGGCGACTCGGGAGCCAGGCTGAGGATAGGTTTTCCGACGTGCTTGCGGCTTTCGCTGCCCGGTGTCGTGGGTTTGACAGACTACCTGCACGGACAGTCGGGCTAGAGTACGCCGCTGCTGGTGCCTGACCTACTGAGCCCTGCGTCAAGAGAGGCTGGGCCTTTCGGCCGCTCGCGAGGCGACGCCGGAGAATCAGTTCAGCCACGGGTGGAGGGCTTTCTCTCCCAGCAATCTCCGTTTGAGGTTCCCGGTAAGAACGCGTTGGGATAAGTCGTCGGAACATCGCGGCGTCGCGCTAGTACTTAGTTACATATCTTGTCGACATGATGTAATTTGCCTTCCCAAGGGCTGCCCTGCACCGCTGGCCTGGGAGATCTGCCATGGGAGTGGCGAGTACGTAACATCTTGTGTCATATGCGTTTACGGCCAACGAAGTGGCCGCAGCGCTGGGGTGCGTTCGAGTTTGCGGCGAGAACCGTTATTCGACACAGTAGGAGGCTACCGAACTTGCGCCAGACGCATAGTTTTTTCCGGGCGACTCACAAATCGGCCCTCCTGATTGCGGTCGCGGCGCTCGCCGCGTGCGGGCTCGATTCGCTGCCTGATGACCCGCAGGTCGGCCCCCTTGAAGGAGAAGGGACGTTTGGCAGCTTCGTGTGGTCGGGCGGGCGGCAACGGACGTACGAGATCTTCATTCCCCCCGACGAAGGCGGCATGCTTCCGCTTTTGATCTTCTACCATGGGCGCGCGAGCACGGGCGCGGCGTTTCAGAACATCACCCGGCTCGACGCCATTGCCCTCCGCGAACGGTTCGTGGTGGTGTACCCCGATGGTTGGGGGACGGAGGGGAGTTGGGGGGTCCAGAGCGGCTTTACCATAGCCGACCAACTCCTCATCAACGACGTCTTGTTTGCCAGCACCCTGATCGACCATATCAGCGAGGAATTGCCAATCGACCAGAACCGAGTATACGTCGCCGGGTTCTCGCAGGGTGGAATGATGACGCAAACGATCGCCTGCTTACTGAGCAAGCGTATCGCCGCCGTGTTGACCGTGGCCGCAACTCCCCATCAAACATTTACCCAGCAGTGTATCCCAGAGCGCGCCCCCTTCCCGATGATGCTCATCATCGGAACAGAAGACACGAGCTTTCCGTGGGGCGGCTCGTCGCTCACACTGTCCGTACGGGAAACGGTAGAGTTTTGGGCTCGGAAATTTAATTGCAACATAAACCCGGTCGTCGAGAACCTACCAGACACGGAAGATGACGGAACGACCGTGGTGCGCGACACCTACAACGGGTGTGACCTAATCTTGTACACGATTGAGGGGGGCGGTCATACCTGGCCCGGTGCGAGCGTAGCCTTCGACCCGAGTTTTGGGGTGATGAGTCGCGAGATCAATGCCTCGGAGGTCATCGTCGAATTCATGCTGCGTCACACCCTACAGTAGACCTAACTCCCCTCGGCGGATCAAGCCGCTCAACCGGCTGCCCCGGAGGCAAGACGGACACAATCTGCTCTCATGACCGCCCATCCGCTGGAAGGGCTAATTCAAACCGGCACACGCGCCGATAACGCGTCGGACGTTAAATATTGTCCACACGAGTATAGCCGCGTCGTACATCTCGTCGGTCACGCGCGTGAACTCGAGCGTCGATTGGGCTCCCCGACGCACCTCTATGCAATCGACTTCAGACACACTGATGCCGATCTCGAAGCTTCCTCGCATGGGAACACCATCGACAATCCACAGCACGCGGCGTCCGGTTACGCCGGTGGCCCCCCCTTCATCTGCGCGGCCCCGGCTGGACCTGGAGAAGCGGTATCCCGGGAGACGTCCCTGCAGCACCGACATGAGATCGGCGTCGGGTGGAATGTCGGCCCCGCGAATCACGGTCGTGCTTCCCGTGGCGCGTCCATCCCTGTTGCCCCGCGCCGTGACCTCGACCGGCTCCAGTTCCGGGGTTGCCCGATGGATTTCGATGGTGATCTCTGTGATCGCGCCGGCGCGCACTTGTAGCGCCGGAACGATCTTGGGCTGGAGCCCGGGTGCTCGAATCACGAGCGTATAGAACCCTTCGGGAAGGCGCTCCATGGTGAAGTAGCCCCGTTCGTCGGTGACGACCAAGATATCGGGGTTCACCACCTGCACCCGAGCGTTCAGGACCGGAACGTCGGTGCCGGCAACCTTCAGGTAGCCATTGAGAGTGCCGGTCTGCTGCGCCCCGGCATGCGTTGTCAAAACGAACCCGGCGGTAACGGCGACCGCGAGCCCGCAGAAGAAACGTCTTATCATAATTACCTCGAGCAGGCTCCCGTCATTTTGTGACCGGAGTCCTTGGTCCAAATGAGAATGACACCGTTGTACACATCGGTCAGCGCGCTGGAGCGATACTCCAGTACGGATTGTTGTCCACGCCGAATTTCGACGCACTCCACTTCTGACGAGCCGATGTAGAACTGGAGCGGCGGCCTCGCCACGATGCCGTTGATGACGAACATTGGCTCTTCAAGCCCGCCCCGCAGTCGCACTCGCGTGTCATCGTGGCGGCCACTGATTCTCAGCCCAGGAATCCGGCCTTGGAGCGCGCTGAGAATATCTCCCTGGTCGGGGAGGTCCTCAGAGCGGAGTACCGAAGCCGAGCGCGTGGCGTCGCGCGTGGTGCGCCCAGCCGCGCTGATCTGGATTTCCTCCAGGCTGATCGCCGCATGCTCGAGGGCGAAATCCATCCGATGCCGCGTCGCCGTCGCTATGGTGACTCGTTCCGCGACGACTTCCCTGTAGCCGATCCGGCGAACCGAAATTTGGTAAACGCCGGGCCGGACGCTGTCGAGGACGTATTCGCCACCGGCGTTCGTGAGCGTCTGGTACAACCCACCATCCAACACCACGACCGCCTGCGCGATCGGTATCAGTCCTTGAATGTCGAGGACCATGCCCTCGATGGCCCCCGGTTCGGATTGGCCGGCGACCTCGTTTCGCGCTCCAC
>JAPULP010000386.1 GCA_027294815.1 Gemmatimonadota bacterium
CCGAATCTTGTCCACGCCCCGCACTTGTTGGATGGCTGCTTCGAGTGGTGACGTGACGAACGCTTCGGTCGCTTCGGGAGAAGCCCCGGTCCAGCGGGCGGTCACCGTCAACTGGGGCAAAGCTGTTTCGGGCATCAACTCGATGGGAATGTTGCGCCACGCCGCCACACCCAGAAGCGCCACGGCGGCGTATCCCATCGAGACGGCTACCGGACGTTTGATCGCCAGCTTAATCATGGTTTCCCCTCCGCCGGCGTCGGCGTGCCACGAACCGTATCAGACGAACCCCCTGCCTCCCCTGCACTTATCCCCATACCAACCATCTCTCTGAACTTGACTCGCCCCTCTTCAATCAGGTCGTACGCCACCGGCACGACCACGAGCGTCAGCGCGGTGGCGCTAATCAACCCACCGATCACCGCGATCGCCAACGGAGCACGAAGGTCGGACCCGCGACCCAGCCCCAGCGCCATCGGCGTCAACCCGAGCACGGTCGTCACGGTCGTCATCACGATGGGACGCAAACGCACGCGCCCGGCCTGGAGTATTGCGTCGCGCAGTGCGTTGCCTTGCGCGCGCATCCGGTTGATGAAGTCCACTTTGACGATGGCGTCGTTCACCACAATGCCAATCAGAATCACCATACCGATCAAGCTCATCGTGTTGAGGCCGGCACCTGCAATCCAGAGCGAGACGGCGGCACCGATCGTGGCCAGCGGGACACTCAGCAGAATGGTGAAGGGGTGAACAAAGGACTCGAACTGCGCCGCCAGGATCATGTATACCAGGATCAACGCCAGTCCGAATGCAAACGCCAGATCGCGGAAGCTCTGTGCTCGCTCCTCGTTTTCGCCGCCGATGTCCCAGCGCAATCCGCGTGGTGGCGGATTCGCCGCAACCGCGGCCTTCATGTCGTTCAACGCGGCGTCCAACCCGCCCGACGCGACGTCGGCGTACACGGAGACTATGCGAGACTGATCCAAGCGCCGCACTTCCGCAGGCCCCACCATCTCGCGCGTCTCGATGAGTTCGCGAAGTGGCACGCCTTTCAACTCCAACATATTGATCGTTGCGAGAGAACGCCGGTCTGTTTCCGGCAAGCGTACCATGATCGGGATCTTTTGATCGAAGTCGACGAAGTCGGTGGGAGACTCGCCACGCATGTAACGTTCGACCGTCTGCACGATCTCCCGAGGCTCGATATCATAAACCGCCGCGCGATCGCGATCTACTCGGATCAGAATCTCGGGCTGCCCTTGCTCCACCGAGAGCCGAACATTCGTTAGCGTTGGCACATCGGCAAGCTGTTGGCTCAGTTCCTGTGCGTAGAGGAAAGCCTCGTCGATATCGTCTCCGCGCACCCGCACGGCGAGATCGGCATCACCACCACCCAGCAATCTTCCCAGCGCGGTGGCCTGGCCTGTTTCCACGACAAGCGTGCGAGGTGGAAACGACGCAATCGTTTCCTTCAAAGCAGCCAGGGTGACCGCGGTCTCTGCACCTTCCTCCAGCCGCACGTCGATGACGGCGGAGTTGAGGCCACTCTCATCTTCCTCGATGCCGGCAATCGCCTCTTGCCTGCCCACTCGTGTGAATGCGGCCGCCACGCCTGGGGCGTCCAGAAACGCCTCTTCGAGTCGAGCGGCGATCCTTGCGGTCTCTTCGATGGGCGTGCCGCGCTCGAGCCTGAGTCGCGCTTGGAACGAACCCTGGTCCACATCGGGGAGCACTCCACGATCCAACGTCCATCCCAGTGCCACACCACCACCGAGGATGATCACGCAGACCGCGACGACGCGCGCGCGATGATCGAGCGCAGATTCGAGAAAGCCGTGATACCACTCGGCGAAGGCATCGAACACCCGGTCGAATGCATCCAGGAAAGGAGCGGCTAGAAAGAGAATGAAGGCGGATAGAGCGCGAAGCCCCCTGCCAGCAGCGCTCTTTATCGCCCTCCCTGACTCCACAATCGCGTTCGTGGCGCCACGTCCCATCGTCTTGGCCCACCGCAGCCGGCCGGTAATCGCTGGTGCTTCATCAACGATCCGTACCGACGATCCATCACCGCCCCAGCGCGCCGCCATTGTGGGCAACAACGTCAACGCGACCACCAAGCTGGCGATCAAGGCGAAGGCAACGGCGAACGAGAGTGCACCAAACAGCTGTCCGGCCACGCCCTCGACGTAGATGATCGGACCGAACACGGCGATGGTCGTCAGTGTCGATGCCGCGATCGCGCCCTGAACTTCCTCCGCACCTGCCGCAGCCGCGGCCATTGGAGACTTCCCCATCTCTCGGTGGCGGAAGATGTTTTCCAACACGACGATCGAGTTGTCCACCAACATGCCGACGCCCAGTGCCAGCCCGCCGAGACTCATGATGTTGAGCGACACCCCTGCTAGATCCAAAAGCGAGAACGACGCCACTACCGAGATTGGAATTGCGAGCGCGATCGCGACGGGATATCGCGCGTCACGCAAGAAGAGGAACAACACCAGGAACGCCAGCACGCCTCCGATCAGGAGTGCTTGCACGACGCTGGCGATCGCGTCGGAAATAAAGCCGGCCTGGCTGGTCGCGACGTCGAGCTGGATTTCGGGATACTCGGCGCGCAACTGATTCAACACCTCGTCGACCCTCTCACCTACACGCACCGTGTTGGCGCCGGACTCCTTGAACAGCAGCAACCCCACCGCGGGGCGCCCGTTGTAACGAGCGATGGACTCTCGCTCTTTGAACCCGTCGGTCACGGTGGCGACGTCCCGGAGTCGCACCACCCCACTCACCGACGTCGTGTCACTGCGCCTGATTGGAACCGCGGCGATCTCGTCGAGGTTTTGGAATTCACCGATCGTGCGCAACGCGTACCGAGTTCGACCCCGACGAATCGTGCCACCGGGTGCGCTCTCGTTGGCGGCGTCGATTGCGGTGATGACCTGATCGATCTCGATCTGATACGCCCGGAGCAGAGCGGGATCGATCTCGACGTGAATCTCCCGCTCCAAACCACCCGCCACCGCCGCCTGCGCGATGCCGTCGATCTGCTCGAGCCGGCGCTTGAATACTTCCGCCGCCAGATCCTTCAGCGCCCACAAGTTTTCACGACCTGATACACTGATGGCGATGATGGGCTCCGAGGTCGGATCGGTGCGGAGAACGACGGGTCGATCCGCCTGCTCGGGTAATTGGTCGCGGAGGTTGTCAAGCTGCTCGCGGACGTTGAGCACCGCAAAGTCCATGTTGGTGCCCCATGCGAACCTCAGCATGACCAGGGAAACACCTTCGCGTGACACGCTCTCGACTTTCTCTACTCCCACCACCGAGCTGACACGCTGCTCGATCGGCTCCGTGACGAAGCGCTCGACTTCGCGCGGAGCCACATCCGGATAGCTCGTGTAGACGACGAGACGCGGGTACGAAATGTCGGGCAGTAGATCGATCGGCAGGCGTTCGAACGAGATGACGCCGAGGAGCGCGATGGCGAAGAACAACATCGTCACCGCGACGGGACGTTCGATCGAGCGGCTCGAAAGTGACATTCGGCGTCTTCTACTGCGCTTCTGGACGGGGGATTGCCTGACCGACCTGCTGCTCGAGACTGACCAGGGCGGTGGCGAAGTCGAGTTGACGGTTCACAATATCGCGCTCCGCCGTCGCTACGTCGTTGATGTATTGCTGCAACTCAATAAACGTGACCGCGTTGAATCGATACTGCTCTTGGGCCAGCTCGAGCCGTTGGCGGTTGAGCTCCAGTCGCCTGGTTTGTAGCTGCAAGGTTGTATAGGCGCTTTCGAGGTTTATCAGGGCACTTCTGACCAATTGCTCCCGCTCGACCCTCCGCTCCCAGACGTCTTCCTGGGCCTGATCCAACGCCACCGAAGCGATTGCCGCTGATTGTGACATGCTAAAGCGATCGAAGATTGGCAATGACACTTGAAGGCCAAAACTGAAGCGCTGTTGCGCACTTGGGTTGAAGTCGAAGAAGGAACCGTAGCCGTCCGACCCAGTGCCCCGACCGAAGCTTCCGTTGGCAGTAATACGTGGTAGGCGCTCACCTCGCGCCCGGGCCAGCTCCCGTTCCCGTTGGGTCGATTGTGCATCCACCTGGCCAATTGACGGGTGCTGAGCCATCGCCACGCGCACGAGATCAGCGGGATCAATCAATGTCGGGTCAAAAACTTCGGGTAACACACCCGAAGGCTCAAAATCCGTGACTTCGCCCAGTATCCCCAGCTGTTGCAGGACCACCAACCGCCGTCTCCGAGCCTCGTTAATCGCCTCTGCCAGCGACTGTTCCTGTTGAGCAACCTGCAGCTGCACCGTCAACAATTTGACTTGATCGGACGACCCGATCGTGAACAGACGCTCTTCTCTCTGTAAATCCTCCCGCCTGGCCTCGAGAAGCTGTTCCTCAACGTCAATTTGCTGCTGCTGTACAACAGCTCGGTAGAAGGCCGTCGAAACGTTCGCCACGAGAGACAGTTCCTCTATTGCGACGGCATTGTGCTGAGCCTCAACACCCATCCGCGCGGCCCGAAGGGTATTTACGTTCGCAAACCCGTCGAACAGTGTCAGACTCGTACTCAAGCCTTGGTTCGCGTTACTGTTCCTAATTGTCCGAGATTGGCTTTCGATTATTGTGCCTCCAAAGTCATCCGTCCCAAACGAGGTCTTGGTGCGACTGCCGTTCCAACCGAGGTTGGCGCTCAGCGAAGGCAGAAAGCTCCCGTAGGCGGCGAGCACATTTGCCTCAGCACTCCTGGTGCCAATCTCGGCCCGGCGAAAAGCCGGATTGCGCTGACGAGCGACCTGCACAACCTCCTCCAGGGTCATCGTCGGCCGCTCTTGCTGCCCTAGGGCGGGACTCACCATTAGGAAGAACAATGCCGTAGTTGCCATCTGACTCTTCATGCTATTCCTCCATCGCTTATCGGGGCCGGCCGCCTTCTGCACTGCGTGGGTTTTCGTCGAGCCGGACCACGGCGTCGTGAATCAACGTGTTGTGCCCGTCGATCAGCACGATCTGACCGGGCTCTAACATCTCGGTATCAGGATCGTCGACGATCTCGACGAGCGAATCGTTCTCCAAACCAATAGTGACGTAATTCCACTTCGCTAACCCGCCTCGTTCATCCCCTTCGTACACAAACAGCATTGTGCGCCGGTCGCGCTCCAACACTGCGCTCTTCGGAACGAGAACGCGGTCGGGGTACCGACGCGTCTCCAATGACACGCTTGCATACATGCCAGGGAGGATCCGCCCTTCGGGGTTGGGAACGCGGACGGTCACGCGTGCCGTGCGTGAACCCGTCTCGATCATCGGGTTGATGGTTTCGATGCGCCCGATAAACTTTTCGTTTCGGAAGGCGGCAAACGTAACCTGTGCGACCCTGCCGGCCGCGAGGTGACCGACTTCGGCCTCGAGCACCTGGACCTCGACCTTGATGGGATCGAGGTCCACAATGGTCATCAGTTCGTCGCCCGCCTGAACCCTATGCCCCTGGCTTACTAGGAGATTCGCAACTCGACCCGAGAACGGCGCCGCCACTCGGGAGCGCGTGAGCTGAAGCTGCGCGCGTTCCAGGGCCACCTCGGCTTGATCGAGGCCACTTTGTGCGCGCGCCACTCGCTCCCGCTCGGCACGAACCTCAGGGTCCTCGATCTGGTCGTCGAACAATGTCCGCTCGCGATACGTCGCCCGCGCTTGGGCGAGACTGGCTTCGGCATCGCGCACGTTCAATGCCAGGTCGATGGTATCGAGGACCATCAACGTCTGGCCGCTTCGCACCACTTGGTTTTCACGAACCGATATTTGCAGTGCGATGCCCTCGACCTGCGCCAACAATCTGCTTTCCAACCAAGCCGCCGCCTCACCAGCCGCGATCACAGAAACCACGAGCGTATCCCGCACCACTTCTGCACCACCCACCGGGATGGCGACATCGGTGCCGAACGTCCTCGTGGCGGACACTTCGGGCAGATCGCCCCGATCCTCGCCACCCTCGGTGTCGTCGGTGTTGCCCCGGATTCGGAGGTAGATGCCCGAACCCAAGAGCACGATGACCGCAAACGCGAGAGAGGGACCAAAAAATCTTCGGGCAGCACTCATAAGCCGAACTCATGGATTGGGACGGCGACCACGTAAGGTCGAAAGGTCTCTAAAGAAAAGGTTTTCCTATATCAGTCAAACTACCCCACAGCCCAGCGGTTGGATTCGTCACACAACCGGGGCAATCACACCACTAGATGCTCCTGGTGGACGAAAGGTTGCGGCCGCCCCACCCCCGCACCCCTCCCAACCCGGGGCAACCCCACACCCAACCGCCCATCCCGGGGCAGCCCCGACACTCAACCACCCAACTCACGAGGCAGGATTTGTTGCTGCCCCCTGCTGCCCCTCGCTGCCCCTACGAGATGGGTCGGGTAAGACCTTACCCTAAGCCGGCTGGCCGCTCGCGGGGAGCAGCTTTTTTACTATCTACGTAATAAATCATACGAAGATCGGTCTCGCACGTTCCACCGACTTTGGCGACGATTATGGGAGTTGGGGCATCTCACAGGCATCTACCGATCACCTCTACGGAGAACGAGCACCGATGCACCAACAATGTCCTGCGTGGATCGGCGGCGTGGCCTGCTTGGCCGCCGCCGTCATCGCCCCGATTCCGGGCGCAAGCCAGGTCCAGGTTCAACAGCTCGACCGCGCGGAGGCCGTTTTTTCCGAGCCGTTCACCAGCGTGGCCGGCCTGCGGGAACTCAGCAACGGGCGGATCTTGATTGCGGACCGTACCGAAAAGCACGTGAGCTTCATCGACTTTGCGACCGGTTCCATACGCCAGATCGGTCGAGTTGGCGAGGGGCCCAGCGAGTACCAGTCACCGGGTGGCCTGGTGACGTTGCCGGACGACTACACGTTGCTGCTCGATCTCGCCAACCTGCGTCTCACCCGTATCGCTCCCGACGGCAAGCTGGAAATGGAAAGCTGGCCCATGTTGAGCCCGAGCGGGCTCATTCGACCCACGGCGGCGGACGCCCAGGGACGGCTCTTTTACTCGGCCGGCGGCGGCCTGAGGGTCGCACGGGTCGGCGGTGGGGCTGCGCCGCCTTCCGACTCGATCCCCATCATGCGATGGGACCCCGCCACCGACATGACCGACACCGTGGGGACCTTTTACTCACCGTCCGGCACGAGTCGGGGCGGTGGCAATGTCAGCTTCAGCTCGGGCCGGTCGGGCCGTATCTCATTGGCCGGATTCCGGCAGCAGCCCTTCTCGCCGAGGGATGGCTGGACCGCCTTGCCGGACGGCGGGGTCGCGGTGGCGCGGGCGACGACATATCGGATGGATTGGTATAGAAACGGAGTGTCCACCGCCGGTCCGACGATCGAATACGATCCGATTCGTATCAACAAGGACGAGAAAGAAGCCTGGGCCGACGGGCAAGCGAACCAAACCGCGACCTTCGTGGCGCTCGATGGCGGTCCCGGCCGACGTGGAGGCGGCGGGACATTCGCAGTGCCGCGTCCCGACATCGACGAGATCGAATTCCCCGATCACAAACCGCCGTTCCCGACCACCGGCGTCCGAGCCACGCCAGACGGACAGATTTGGGTTCAGCGTTACCAGCGGCACACCGAGGAGCGCGCGCTGTTCGACGTGTTCGACGGACGTGGAGAGTTGGTGAAGCAGGTGCTGCTCCCCGCAGGCCGGCGGCTCATCGGGTTTGGCAACGGCGTGCTGTATGCGGTGATGACGGACGAGGACGACCTACAGTGGTTGGAACGGTACAGACG
>JAPULP010000387.1 GCA_027294815.1 Gemmatimonadota bacterium
AGCGTCAACGCCTGGTGCGATCCTCGCCGTGAATCGAGCACGGCGTGAATCTCGTCCACGATCACCGTCCTCACCGTGCGGAGCATCTCACGACTCCGCTGTGCGGTGAGCAGGAGATACAGCGACTCGGGTGTAGTGACGAGGATGTGGGGGGGAGACCGCAACATCGCTGCGCGCTGAGATTGCGGGGTGTCGCCGGACCTCACCGCCGCGGTGATGTCCGGCGGCGTCAACCCGAGACGTCGTCCGGATTCGCGTACTCCCCGTAGCGGCTCCTCGAGATTCTTGCGGATGTCGGCGCTGAGCGCCTTGAGCGGTGACACGTACACGACGCGCGTTTCTGCCGGTAGATCTCCCTCCAGACCCTCTTTGAAGAGTACGTCAATGGCATGGAGGAACGCCGCGAGTGTTTTTCCCGAACCGGTCGGAGCCGCGATCAGGGTATGGCGACCCTGACTGATGGCTTCCCACCCCTCGGTCTGAGCCGGCGTCGGCTCTCCTAGCGTGGATTCGAACCATTGAACGACGGCGGGGTGAAACGGGAGCCGGTGCATAATGAGGAAAGATACCCGCTCGGGGCGCCATCCGCCGACGGCCGTTCTCTAGGGCATACGCGACCTATTTGTCGACGACAGATTTCAGCACACGTTGGACCGCGGCGTATTCTTCCCTGACGGCGGCCATCAGATCTGCACCGCGATCCAGGTTGCCGGATTTCCCCGCCAACTCCAGCTGCGCCAAGAGTTCCGCGACAGGTTGGGCGCGTATGGAACCCGATGCCGACTTGAGAGAATGCGCTATCGCCTCGACCTGCTCGGCATCGGCGGCGCGAATGGCTTTTTCGAGTAGTTGCATGCGAATCGGTGTATCGCGTAAGTAGACCGCGAGGGCCTCACTTGCCCTCTCGTCGACTCCGGCCTCGTGCATCATCTCGAAGAACTCATCGAGCGCGACCGGCGCCGATCCCTCCGCGCCCCAAGTGTCCACGGGCCCGCTCGGGCGAGACGCCACCGCCTCGGGGGAAGGACCGGTCCAGCCTTCCACCGCCGCGAACAACTCGTGGGGTTTGATCGGTTTGGTCACGAGGCCGTTCATTCCAGCGCGGATACATTGATCCCGTTCCTCGGGCATGGCGCGGGCGGTGAGTGCGAGAATCGGTAGATCTTGCGTGTTGGGCAGATTGCGGATTTCGATGGTCGCGGCCAATCCATCGAGTTCCGGCATTTGCACATCCATCAGCACGACATCGTAGGACTTCTCGCTCACGGCTTCGACGGCTTGACGGCCGTTGTCCACCACGTGCACCGTGTGTCCGCGTGTGGTCAACATGGTGGACGCAACTTGTTGATTCACCGGATTGTCTTCGGCCAACAGGATGTCGAGCCGCTTCCGCGTTTCTTTGATCGAGTGCCGAGTGATGAGGTCGCGGCCGGGAGTGGCTCCCGGAGCCTGCGCCAGCACCGCCGCCGTCATTTCCAACAGCTCGGCATTGGTGACGGGTTTGGTGAGATACGCCGACAGGCCGACGTCGCGCGCCCGGGTGCCGTCGCCCCGATGCCCCGCCGACGTGAGCATCATCAAACGGGTGAGTGCAAGGCCGGGGTCCTGCTGTACGAGTTCAGCCATTTCGAAGCCGTCGCCTCCGGGCAGATAGCCGTCGATGATCGCCACGTCGTACGGCAAACCGGCGGTGTTGGCCTTGCGCATCGCAGCCAGTGCGGCGTCGGCGGTGTCACACTGCCGCACATCTGCACCGGCTGAAGTGAGCACGCTGAGTACGATGCGACGGCTGGTAGGGTTGTCGTCTACGACAAGAACACGCTTGTTTTCTATGCTGCCGTACCGACTCTCGCGCTCTAAGTCGTCATCGGGCTCAACCCGCAAGCGCACTTCGAAGCTGAATTCGCTTCCCCGCCCCAATTCGCTAGCGACTTCGAGTTCGCCCCCCATGAGATTCACGAGGCGTTGGGAGATGGGAAGCCCGAGCCCAGTCCCTCCCAGGGGGCCTGTCGCAGAATCGGCCTGGATAAACTCCTCAAAGATTGATTCGAGTTGGTCACGTGGAATACCTGGGCCGGTGTCACGGACGCTAAAGGCCAGCGTGGCGACCTCCCGCTTGATTCGATTGAGCGAGACAGAGATCAATACCTCGCCGCGCTGCGTGAACTTGACGGCGTTGCTCACCAGATTGCCCAATACCTGTCGGAGTCGCCCCGGGTCGCCCCGTACCATGAGCGGTACCTCCGGCGGGATGTCGCATGTGAGTTCGACGTCCGACTCTCCGGCCCTGGCCGCAAACACACGAGCGGTGTTGGTCACCAGCTCGTGGAGATCGAAGGGGACCAGCTCGAGTTCCATACGGCCCGCATCGATTTTCGAGAAGTCCAGGATGTCGTTGAGAATCGTCATAAGCGATTCAGCAGACGATCGCACCAACTGGGCCGAACGGCGTTGCTCGGGTGTCAGGTCGGTATCGAGGAGCAACTCGACCATACCCAGCACGCCGTTCATGGGCGTCCGTATCTCATGGCTCATGTTTGCGAGGAACGCGCCCTTTGCCTGGGTCGCCCTCTCCGCTTCGGATTTGGCATCCAGTAACGCCTGCCGAGCGGCGACGCGCTCTGTGACATCCCGCGCGGTCCCCTCCGCTCCAACGACCGAGCCACGCGCGTCATACAGTGGATGGGCAGAAAAGCTAAGGTGCTTTGGGAGCCGGTTGGTGTCGCAGTGGACCGTTTCGTAATCCGCGAGGGTGCCGCCCTCGAGAACCGATCGAAAGGCGACCCGGTCGGACGCGAGCATATGGGGGTGCGAGCAGGACTCGAAGCTCTGACCAAGGAGGTCCGACGGAGCGATTCCGTACAGATCCTCACTGGCGGCGTTCAAGAACGTCCAGCGGCCCTCGCCGTCCATGCGCCAGACCAGATCCGGGAGCGACTCCACCAACGCGCGGAACGGCCCATCCTGAGCGGTTTCGGCGGACGATGAGTCGTTGGCCTCCTCCCGCGCCCCCGGGAGGTGAGGGGTTGGAGCCGAATGGGCCGCGAGGGGAGACGAAGCGATCTCGGCTACGAGATGGGTCATCCGTTGAGCCTCGGCCTTCACGACCCGCCGGCCGAGGGCGGTGAGCCGGTAATAGCGCCGCCGGGTGTCTTCGTCACCCCGCCGTCGGCGGTTCGACTCCTGAATGAGGCCGTCCTCGATCAAGCGGCGCAACAGTCGATAATATGTGCCGGCGTCGAGACGTAGGGTCCGGCCGGAGCGACGCTCGACCTCCTTTCGCATCTGATATCCGTGGGCCTCACCCTCGGACAGAACCAGCAACGTCAGAAAAACTGCGGGTTTGAGGGGGAGCATGGATGCTGATGTGCGCCGTGGCGGCATGGGCCATTCCTGCGAAAATGCTATTAATGCCTAGATGCATTATGCCTATATATACAGCCGGCTTCTGGTCCAAGCAAGACGATCAGCCGAAACGGCGACTCGACGGGGATTGCCGGGTGCGATATAATCAAAATGGTTATACCCAAAACGGTCTAATCGCGCCCTGGGAGTGGCTCAATGACAACCGAGCGAACGGCAGGGTCCTTCCTGCCGCTGAAGCCGCGAATTTTTCTGATGTTGTTGGTGCTGGTCCAACAGGGGCCTCGCCACGGGTACGCCTTGAAGGAAGAGTTATCGCGTCGCACCGACGGTCGGCTCAATCTCGGGCCCGGAACCCTATACCGGACGATTCAGTCGCTGCTGCGCGACGGCCTTACGCAGGAGGTGGTCAAATCGCCGGATTCGACGTTGGATGACGAGCGGCGACGAAACTATCAGATCACCGCATTGGGCCGCCAAGTCGTGGCCGCTGAGGCGCGGCGGCTGGAGCAGTTGGTGGAACTGGCGCGCGACGAGCGCCTGATTTCCTGACTCGAATGAACACTGCCGACCGGACGGGTGTGCCGCGCGCGATCGAGTGGAGTCTCCAGCTCTACGCGGTACTGGTGCGGGCCTATCCCAAACGCTTTGCAGCTTGTGGCCGGGAAATGAGTGACGCTTTTGCCGCCGATGTGCGCCGCGCGTTCCGCTACGGTCGTGCGCCGGGGGTCGTGCGGCTCTGGTTGCCCACGCTGTACGACTTCGTCGTGTCGGTGGTGCCGGAGCGTTTGGGCTTCGCTCGGTGGTCGGGGCGACATCCCGAATCACGTGGACCGAGACATCACGTGCCGCTGCGGCGCCGGCGGTGGGAGAATTTGGATGGGCCGTTTCGCCGCCAATGGTGTAACGCGCTCCACTCTTGCGCGCGGGTGGTTCAGGCAACAGGATTCCCCTTGCACCAACACCGTCGCAACTGGGGGACAAGCAGTGCGCTTTGGCAGATATAATGTAGCAGTCGTTCTTTTCACGGTTGTCTACGCAATGGCAACGCTGGCTTTTGGGTGGTGGGTGGTGTTTGTGGTTGGTGCGGTTTGGGCATCGATCGTCAGAGCCTCCGACCGGCCGACGCGGTTCGCGGCGGTCGGGGCGACCGTTGGATTCGTTGGGGTGCTCGCGCTCACCGGGGCTGACGGTCCGGTGGGCCAGCTCGCTCGGGTGTTCGGGACTGTACTCCCACTTCCAATGATGTTGCTCTACGTCACCGCCATGATTGCGGGGGGTGCGCTCTCCGCCGGGGGAGCACTGCTCGTCCGCGCTATCCGAACCCGGGAGCAATGGACGGGCGAAGATCGGCGGAGGTTTGTCGCTGAGGGGTCAAACAAGGCATAAACCGCTCGACCCTATCCGCGCGACGTGATACCTTCCCAATGATGACATCATCCAGTGAGCAGGCTGCGAGTCTTGACGTCGCGATCACGAGACACGGAGCCGGTTCTCCGGTCGAGGAACGTGATACCGTTGCGGTCGAGGAACCCTTAGAGATTCGACTGGGCGATACCGCGCTTGTGGTTGTGATGCGCACGCCCGGGGACGACGACGACCTCGTTCGGGGGTTTTTTCTCACTGAAGGCATTCTCCTTGAGCCGGCCGAAATTCAGAACATCGAGCGCGTTGACGAGTCGCGCCTCTCGGTGAGTCTTGCTCCCGGGATCGATGTGGACCCAACCCAGTTCCAGCGTAACATGTTTGCGTCGAGTTCCTGCGGGGTGTGCGGCAAAGCCTCGATCGAGCAAGTGCGGATCTTTGGACGCCCAGTCCCGCATTGGACTATCGATAGAGGCGTGGTGGTTTCGCTGACCGACCATTTGCGGCGACACCAACCGACGTTCGATGCGACTGGTGGACTGCACGCCGCCGGCCTGTTCGACATGCAAGGAGAAGTCCTTGCGGTTCGTGAAGACGTGGGTCGCCACAATGC
>JAPULP010000388.1 GCA_027294815.1 Gemmatimonadota bacterium
CGAGCACTCGCGGCATTGGTTTTTCAAGGGACGGCTGATCATCGACGGGGAGGAGATGTCGGATCATCTCATGGCGATGATCAGCGACACGCTGAAGGCAAGTCCCAGTAATAGCATCATTGCATTTCGAGACAACTCCAGCAGCATCCGGGGGTTTCCCATCAAGACGATCGTGCCGTCGCTGGTGGGCGAGCCCTCGGCGTTCGCGGCATCGGACCTGGTACAGCATCTCATTTTTACCGCCGAGACGCACAACTTCCCGTCCGGAGTGGCCCCCTTCCCGGGCGCCGAAACGGGCACGGGCGGACGCATTCGCGATGTTCATGCGACCGGTAAAGGCTCGCATGTCGTTGCGGGCACGGTCGCGTACTGTGTCGGAAACCTACGGATTCCGGGTTATGAGCTGCCGTGGGAGTCTCCGGACTTTGGGTATCCGAACAACCTGGCGTCGCCGTTGCAAATCGAGATCGAGGCCAGCGACGGAGCATCCGATTATGGCAACAAGTTTGGCGAGCCTGTCATCCAAGGATACACCCGGTCGTTCGGCATGCGCATGCCGAACGGAGAACGCCGCGAGTGGATCAAGCCAATCATGTTCAGCGGCGGTGTCGGTCAAATCGACGCGCGCCATGTAGAGAAAGACGCTCCGGGCAAGGACATGTGGGTCGTCAAGATCGGAGGGCCCGCTTACCGCATCGGGATGGGTGGTGGTGCGGCATCGAGCATGATCCAGGGGGAAAACGTCGCCGAGTTGGACTTCAACGCCGTACAACGCGGTGACGCCGAAATGGAGCAGAAGGTGAATCGGGTGATCCGAGCCTGTGTCGAGCTCGGTGACGGGAATCCGATCGCCAGCATTCATGATCAGGGTGCCGGGGGGAACTGTAACGTGCTCAAGGAGATCGTCGAGCCCGCCGGGGCCACGATCGAAGTGCGGGCGATTCCCGTAGGCGATGACACCCTCTCGGTCCTCGAGATTTGGGGTGCGGAGTACCAGGAACAGGATGCGCTCCTCGTACGGCCGGAACACAAAGAACTCCTCACCGCGCTGTGCAGGCGGGAGCGAGTGCCGGTCGCCTTCGTGGGGCGGGTGACCGGCGACGGCAGGATCGTGCTTCACGACGAAGTGGACGGGTCCACACCCGTCAACCTCGAGCTGGCCGACGTGCTGGGCAGCATGCCGCAGAAGGTGTTCGAGCTCGAGCGCGTCGCTCCCAAGCTGGAGCCGCTGCGCCTACCAGACGCCCTCACGGTCCGAGCCGCACTCGACCGCGTGTTTCGACTCTTGTCCGTGGGTTCGAAGCGCTTTCTCACGACGAAAGTCGATCGTTGTGTCACAGGTTTGGTGGCACAACAACAATGCGCCGGACCTCTACAACTCACGGTGGCGGACGTGGCGGTGATGGCGCAGAGTCACTTTGCCACGACCGGTGCCGCTACCGCCATCGGGGAGCAGCCCATCAAGGGCCTGGTCGATCCCGCCGCGATGGCACGGATGTGTGTTGGTGAAGCGTTGACGAACCTCGTTTGGGCTCTGGCGACGGAACTGCAAGACGTCAAGTGCTCGGGCAATTGGATGTGGGCCGCCAAGCTCCCTGGCGAGGGAGCCATGCTGTACGACGCTGCCAAGGCGATGCGTGACATCATGATCGAGCTCGGCGTGGCCATCGATGGCGGCAAGGACAGTCTCTCGATGGCCGCGCTTGCCCCTGCCCCTGCCCGTGGGTCCAACGGCGACGAAACGGTCAAGGGGCCCGGCGCTCTCGTCATCTCGGCCTATGTCAGTTGTCCGGACATCACGGCGACCGTGACGCCGGACCTCAAGCATCCGGGTGACGGTGTACTGCTCTATGTGGACATCGGCGGCGGCAATCACAGGCTCGGTGGATCGGCGCTGGCCCAAGTGTACGAACAGGTCGGCGACAAGACGCCCGACGTGGAGGATGCCGGACTTCTCAAGCGGGCGTTCAACACGGTGCAGGAATTGATCGAGCGGCGGCTGATATCCGCCGGACACGATCGCAGTGACGGCGGGTTGGTCACGACACTTTCGGAGATGGCGTTTTCCGGAAACTGCGGCATTGAGGTGGACATCTCCGACAATTCCGGGACCGACCCGGTGTCCTATTTCTTCGCCGAGGAGTTGGGCCTCGTGCTCGAGGTGAAATCGGAACACCTGTCAACAGTGCTGCAGACATTTGAGAAGGCCACGGTCCCCTGCCAACAGATTGGTTCCACGACGGACGACTCCACGATTCGGATACGCTTCAATGGACAGGATGTGGTGAACGAGGGCGTTGCGGCGCTCCGGGACCTTTGGGAGGAAACCAGCTTCCACCTCGATCGCCTACAGGCGAATCCTGACTTCGTCGATGAAGAGGCCTCGGGCTTGAAGACACGAAGGCGACCACCTTATGCGCTGTCGTTCGTGCCGAAACTCACCGACAAAGCACTGCTCGAACGAGATGGCAAACCTCGCGTCGCGATCATCCGAGAAGAGGGTAGTAACGGTGACCGTGAGATGGCCTCGGCTTTCTTTGCCGCGGGGTTTGAGCCATGGGACATCTGCATGTCCGACCTGCTCGGTGGGAAAGTCGATCTCGGAAACTACCGAGGGATAGCGTTCGTTGGCGGGTTCAGCTTTGCCGATGTGCTCGATTCCGCCAAGGGATGGGCGGGGGTCATCCGCTTCAACAAAGATGTCTGGCGACAGTTCGAGGAGTTCCACGCCCGATCGGACACGTTCAGCCTCGGCGTGTGCAACGGATGCCAGTTGCTCGCCTTGTTGGGTTGGGTGCCGTGGCGCGGTATCGCCGATGAAATCCAGCCCCGCTTCGTCCACAACGCGTCGGGGCGGTTCGAGTCCCGCTTCAGCACCGTGCGGATTCAAGAAAGCCCGTCGATCATGCTGCAAGGCATGGAGGGAAGCACACTCGGCGTGTGGCTGGCGCACGGCGAGGGCCGATCGTTTTTCCCCCAAGCCGATATTCTGGAACGCGTCGAGCGCGACCGGTTGGCGCCAATACGCTACGTCGATGATGAGGGCAAGGTCACCGAGAGCTATCCCTTCAACCCCAACGGTTCCGCGGCAGGCATCGCCGCGCTGTGTTCTGCCGATGGACGGCACCTGGCCGTCATGTCCCATCCCGAGCGAACGTTCGTCACATGGGAGTGGCCCTGGATGCCGGAAGAATGGAAGGAAACGCTCGAGGCGTCACCGTGGCTGCGGATGTTCCAGAACGCGCGGGAATGGTGTGGGTGAACGGAGGCGTGAAACGGGGGCACGGGGGCACGGGGGCACGGGTGAACGCATGCGGCTCGGAACTCACGGCCAGACGACTTGACAGATTATA
>JAPULP010000389.1 GCA_027294815.1 Gemmatimonadota bacterium
GTCTGCCGGTCACCGCCGCGGCTACCGGTGCCATGGCGGCAAACCGCTGAATCATTTGACGCCGGGTCATCGATGTAGGCATGGTGAATGTCCTCCCCCGTACACGATGGAACGTTGCTGCGAGTAGAGGCCCAAGATGTCTGCCAGCAGCCCGTGGGAAAAGCCCCGCGGATGGAGTTTCGCGCACGCCAGTGGTGAGGGGATCCATCCTTGCCGCCGCACACGTCTTAGACGCATCTTGTCCACCATGTCCGATCCAGTCACCCGCTCGAACGCCGCCCTCGAGGGCCGTTACCGTGTTGAGGGACGCACCTTGGTGCGACAGCTTCTGAGGCGATCGATTCTGTGCGTGGGAGTGTTCGGCGTGGCTTTGCCAGCCTCGCCTACATTCGGCCAACAGGGCGCTCAGAACGGGGAGTGGCGAAGCTACGGCGGAGACGCCGGTAGCACCAAATACTCACCCCTCGACGCCATCGACGAGACCAACGTGCAGAATCTCGAAGTGGTCTGGAGATGGGAGTCGGTGGACTACCGGCGTCAGGCGGAAGATCCCGAGCTCACGTTCAACCACGTCCTTTTGGCGACGCCACTGAAGGTGGGGAACGCGCTGTATACCAGCACGAATCTCGGCCAGGCGGCCGCGATCAACCCCGTTACCGGCGAGACGCTTTGGGTCTACAACTCCGTGGCTGAGGGGACGGCTGTAGAACAACCGCGGAGCACACGCGGCCTCGCGTATTGGGCGGACGGGTCCGAGGACCGACTCTTTCTTGTCAGTGGCGAGCACTTGGTCGCTCTCGGTGCCCAGACCGGAGAGCTCTATCCGGAATTCGGTGAAGACGGAAAGGTCGATCTGCGTCGAGACATGGGGCCGCGGCTCGAGCAGTACAGGTGGAATGCCGCCCCCCTGGTCTGCGGAGACATGGTCATTGTCGGAGCCGCGTTGTCCGACAACCCTACCCGAAAGGAGATGACACCCGGCTACGTCAGAGGCTACGACGTCATCACTGGGCAACTGCGCTGGCGATTCAACCCAGTTCCTCAACCGGGAGAGCTCGGAAACGAGACCTGGGAGGATGGTTCTTGGGAATACAGCGGAAACGCCAACGTCTGGTCGCTGATGAGCGCCGACGAGGAACTGGGTTACGTGTACCTGCCCGTGAGCACCCCGACGAACGACTGGTATGGCGGGCACCGACTTGGCGACAACCTCTTCGCCGAGAGCCTTGTCGCCCTCGAATGTGCCACCGGTGAGCGTGTGTGGCACTTCCAAATGGTTCATCACGGCTTGTGGGACTACGACAACCCGGCGGCGCCAAATTTGGTCGACATTACGGTCGACGAGCGACCGATCAAGGCAGTGGTGCAGGTCTCCAAGCAAGGCTTCGTCTACGTGTTCGACCGCGTCACCGGAGAACCGGTGTGGCCGATCGAAGAGCGGGCGGTCCCTCCTTCGACAGTTCCGGGGGAGCGCGCCTCACCCACACAGCCGTTTCCGACCAGGCCTGCGCCTTTCGAGCGGCAAGGCATCACCGTCGACGACCTCATTGATTTCACGCCCCAGCTTCGTGCCGAGGCGATCGAGATCCTCAACGGTTATGTGTACGGGCCGATGTTTACGCCCCCGTCCGTACGCTCCGACAACCTGGATGATACACAAGGGACCGTTCAGTTGCCCGGTTGGGTCGGTGGCGCGGATTGGAACGGCGCGGCTTTCGACCCGGAGACGCAGATTCTCTACGTGCCGTCCATTACCGCACCGATCGTGGCGGCGCTCGTCGAGCCAGACCCGGAAGTGTCGAATTTCACCTACGTGAGGGGACCGCCACGGAGCGTGGTTGGGCCCCAAGGGCTGCCGCTCGTGAAGCCGCCGTGGGGTCGCATTACGGCGATCGACCTCAACGAAGGCGAGCACGTATGGATGGTACCGAACGGTGAGGGTCCTCGAGACCACGAGGCTCTGCAGGGTCTCGATCTTCCCAGGCTCGGTGTCCCCGGCCGGCCCGCTCCGCTCCTGACCAAGACGCTACTGTTCATCGGCGAGGGAAGTCCGAACATGGTGGCGATGCCCCGGTTCGGCGGTGGCAAGATGTTTCGGGCCTACGACAAAGGCACTGGGGAGGTGCTGTGGGAAATGGAGCTTCCGGCCGGCACCTCGGGGGCTCCGATGACGTACATGGCAGATGGGAGGCAGTACGTCGTCGTCGCGGTCGGTGATGCGAACCATCACGCGGAATTCATCGCCCTGAGCCTTCGGTAGAAGGTCAGTTGGGCACGCGCTGGAGAAGCTCCTCGAAGAAGTTGCGCGTGCGGTCTCTATTCGGTATCCAGAGTTAGGCTGGAGTGCCCTCGTGGCTTAAAGCGACGCATCCGCTTGCTGATCCAGACCCCGGAGCTGGAAGGTGGGCGAAGAGAATCGCGTCTCTCCATGAGCTTGGCATACTTCGAAATCGACAGCCAGCGACCGATGAGTATGCCGTCGTCGGACACTTTGATCATTTCGCCT
>JAPULP010000039.1 GCA_027294815.1 Gemmatimonadota bacterium
GGTATTTCAGGCGCGCCCTTCCGCCATTTGTTTTGCTCGGATCCCTCTTCGGGAGCCGTTCTTGGCCCTTTCGAAGGGGGGTGGCTCTTCTGTGTTGAGGGCGTTTCAGTGGCCGGTGATTCGGCAGGCATCACACCTTGATTGGGTTCGGCGTGCGTCAGGACATACGAAACTTCACCGATGGACTCTCTTTGCGTAAGGTACCGAGCAAAGAGCTCGTCCGGACGGGTCAAAACAGCTCCTCCGCTGCTTCCAGCAACCGGTCTGCAACCTCGCGCTTGGGCATTTGTGGTATGGACGTGGTATTCGACGCCGTTACGATGGTTACCGCGTTGGTTTCCACTTCAAACCCCGCGCCAGGCTCGTTGGCCATGTTCAGCACGATCATGTCCAAGGCTTTGCGGTCGAGTTTTTCGCGCGCGTGCCGTACTCCATCGGATGTTTCCAACGCAAACCCGATCGACAAACTACCCTGTTTGCGTTTGTCTCGAGTGGCTTGCAGCACATCCGCGGTCGGTTCCAACGTAATCTCCAGCGCACCTTCGCCGCGCGGCAGTTTGGACCCCGCGCGCAAAGTGGGACGGAAGTCGGCCGGCGCGGCCGCCATGATCAAGACGTCGGTGTCCGGCAATGCGTTTCGAACGGCTTCTTCCAACTCGGAAGTTGCGTCGACCACTATGGCCTTCACGCCGTGCGGTAACGGTAAGGCCGTAGGACCGGCGATCAGCGTGACATCGGCGCCGCGTGCGTAGGCGGCTTCGGCAAGGGCGAATCCCATTCGCCCGCTAGAGCGGTTGGTGATGACGCGAACGGGATCGATCGCTTCCCGTGTGGGGCCGGCGGTCACCGTCACGTGTTTGCCCCGCCACTTCCCATCTGCGCCCCGAATCATTCGTTCTGCTTCGGCCACGATTACCTCGGGCTCGCTCATCCTCCCCGGCCGGTCGGACGCTCCCTCGGCGAGCGGGCCGATATCGGGGCCGACGATCGCCCAACCGCCATCCCGGAGCACCTGGAGATTTTGTTTGGTGGCGGTGTGCGCGAACATCTCGTCGTTCATGGCGGGCGCGATAAGCACCGGCGCTGTGCGCGCCATCAACAGCGCCGAGAGCACGTCATCGGCAATCCCCTGAGCGGCTCTGGCGATGAGATTGGCTGTTGCCGGTGCCAGGATGATGAGGTCGGCGTTCTGGCCGCTTTCGACATGGGCAAGCGCTGCGCCTCGCTGCCAGAGCGAGGTCAGCACCGGGCGGTGTGTGAGGGCTTCGAATGTTATGGGTCCGACGAATTCCGCGGCGGCTCTGGTGAGTACGACGTCAACGGCCACCCGCATTTCCGTGAGCCGGCGCGCGATGGTGCAGGCCTTGTAGCAGGCGATTCCGCCCGACACGCCGAGTACGACGCGCCGGCCGGCGAGAGTCATGTTTCCTGGCGTGGGCGCTTGAGCAGACGGTACGTCAACCCGCCTTTGGTGAGCTCCTCGAGCGCACGTGTCGTGAGTTTTTTCTCGTGGTCCACCGACCGGTCGCGTGGGAACTCGTTTACGAAGCGGGCGAACTTCGCCGCGACCAAGACGCCCAGGTACTTGTTTCCGGCCTGATTGGCTATTTCCAACGGGGTAAAGACCTGCATGTTTTCTCCTATTTTTGCAGCGACTCTGCTTTGTCCATCAAGCCTTGCCGCAGCTCTTTCATTGCCGGCGCGAGCCGGTCTAGCCTCGTTGTGCGCAGGCATTCGGCTTCGATGATACTGTTTACCTCGGCCACCGCCTGCTCCCGGTCGTCATTGACGACCAAGTAGTCGTACTCCACCGCGGCTTCCACTTCCTCCACTGCATGCTGAATCCGCAATCCCAACTCGTCGCTGGCCTCCGTCTGCCGGAGGGTGAGACGCTCGAAGAGGGCGCCCGCCGAGGGAGGAACAATAAAGATACTTACGACGTTGGCAAGGCGCTCCCGCACGTTTCTGGCTCCCACCACCTCGATATCGAGGACGGCGTGCTTTCCCGATGCCCGGATGGCCTCGACGACGGAGGCCAACGTACCGTAGCGATACCCGCCATACTCAGCCCACTCGAGGAAATCCCCGCGGTCGATTTGTTTCTGGAACTGATCGGCCGACAGAAAGTGATAATCCACGCCGTCTCGCTCGTCGGGTCGGGGTGGCCGCGTGGTCGCCGAAACGCTGTACGCTACGTCCCCGCGCGCCTCCAACAACGCGTGTGCGATGGTCGTCTTGCCTCCGCCCGATGGTGAGGACAACACCAGTAGGAAGGGCGTTACTCCAAGTTCTCGATCTGTTCCCGAAATTTCTCGAGTTCTCCCTTCATTTCGATGACGCGGTGCGCGATGGCCGCGTCGTTGGCTTTCGAGCCGATGGTGTTGACCTCGCGTAACATTTCCTGACCCAAGAAACTCAAACGCTTTCCCATCGGCACGGATCCCGTTAACGCTTCGCGAGCCGCAACGAGGTGGGCGCGGAGTCGAACGACCTCTTCGGTGATGTCCAGTTTGTCCGCCAGCAGGGCGATCTCTTGATGGAGGCGGTCGTCATCGATGGGTTTTCCATTCAGCAACTTCGCCACCGACTCGCGGAGACGATCGCGCTCCGCCGGCAAGCGTTCCGGGGCTCTTTCTTCTACCAGCGAGAGTTCGCTCTCGACCGATGCGAGCAAACGTTCGATCTCTGTGCCAAGGGCTTGTCCCTCTCGCTGACGGGTTTCTACTAATTCCTTCAAGGCGCCGCGGACCACGGATGCGGCTTCGCCGACATCGACACTGGCGCTCTCGGCCGGTCCATAGGCCAACACGTCCGGTTGCCGCGCCACGAATCCCACATCAATGTCGCCGGAGAGCTCGAGCGATTTCTTCAGCTCCTCCATGGCGTTGACCACCTCGCGCGCCCGATCGATGTTTACCGTGATGCCGCCATCACGCGGAATCTCCTCGCTCCAACGTGCCGAGAGCGTTACATGGCCTCGGTGGATACGCTCGCGCAGAATCTCGCGGAACTGACTCTCGAACTCTTGCAGCATCGACGGTACCTTCACCTGCACACTCAAATGGCGATGGTTGACGGTGCGCAGGTCGACCTGCAGCCGGCCATTTGCGACCGGTCCCTCCGCCGAACCGAACCCCGTCATCGATGATGGCACTCTACCCCCCAACCGAGAATGAGTGGGAACCTAGGTCGTAAGGTGGTAGGGCGGTAGCTGTCAGCGGTACCCGACACCTTTCCCCTCCCCCCGACGGGCAGACGGGCCCCTCTCCCATATGCGCCCATCCGCCCGTCGGGTGCGGGGATTGTGGGGGGTGGGCCCGTCTGCCCGTCGGGCTGGGGTGCAGTGCGGGGAGCTAGTTCGTAAACACCCACCGCACCCCAAACGTCTGCGCGTTCCGCGGATAGGACAGCGACGGCATGTATTCGCCGCGCGAATTACGAGCGTTGCGAAGGTTCCAAAACGCTTTGAAACCCACCAGCTGCACTTCGACGAACCATTCGTGAAACGTCGCGCCGGGCAGCACTTCGGACTGACCCGCGGTATTAATGCCGGCCGTACCGCTACTCCAGTATTCGATGCCGTACCGTAGCAGGAATTCGAAGACGCCGCTCCGAAAAGTGCGCCAGAACTTCGACCGAAACGTGAGATCCGCTCGTCCGTGTTGCGGCGGTTGGAAATCGCCGGGCGTGGTCCGCGGATGCGAGTACCAGGCGCTCAAGATCAGAGGGTAGACGGGCCTCAGTTTGACGTTGGCCGTGAGATAGGTCGCGGCAAGCGACGGATTCATCGCCGGGGTGCCCAACAAATCCGGTATCGCCGCGGGCAGAAACGCGTCGCGGCGGGTCAAGCCGATGTGACCGCCGAGCCGGAAGGTTTCCACGCCCAAGAGGATGGAGGCGTCGGTCACGGGTTGCGCAGAGTCGGTCGGGATGGCTGCCGCCTGAACCACATCACCGGTCGAGAGCTGTCCGACCGCGGAAAAGGGGCCACGATACAGGCC
>JAPULP010000390.1 GCA_027294815.1 Gemmatimonadota bacterium
ACGCCCAGGAGGAGCGCCAGTGTCAGCGTCTTGGTCATGATGATCCTAGTGGTTGAGAACTCGGAACGAATCTCGAAGTACGAGATGGAATGGTACGTTGCGGGGTGTTATTAAGGAAGAACCATAAGGAAGAACTCAAAGTACCCACCAGGGAGGGCGGAGACATGGAAGAGGCTATACGGGTGTTTGCGGCGGTAAACTTTCTCACCATGGGACTCTCCCACGTCTTCCAACATCGGGCGTGGGCGGAGTTCTTCGTCTACCTCCATCAGCAAGGGCGCCCCGGAGCGTTCGCCAACGGTTTCCTGACCCTCTTCACCGGATCGCTGATCGTCGCGTTCCACAACGTCTGGGGTGGGTTGCCGACCGTACTCACCGTACTCGGATGGTTGTTTGTGTTGAAGGCCGCAATCATCTTCCTTTTCCCGGATGTGGGGTTGCGATCCATGGCGCGCATCCGGCCGGAGAATTCCCGGGTGGCCATCGTTCCCGGGGTGATGTTTGTGGTCATAGGGGTCGCGTTGGTGTACTCGGTATTGCAGAACTGAATCAAGGAAATGGAAGCTCTTCATCGTGGTGCGCCATCGGCCCGAGTGGAGTCAAAACCAAGATGCGGATTCATCCCAGGGGTCCGCGGGAGGCTGAGATGGTGGTAACCGAGCGTACCCGGTGGCTCGACAATCTGCGCCGCGATGTGGCACATGCGGTGCGGGTCGGCCGCAGGCGATTGGCGTTCTCCGTGGCGGTAATGCTCACGCTCGCGCTCGGCATCGGTGCAAACACCGCTGTTTTCAGCTTGATCAACTCCATTGTGTTGCGCCCGCTTCCCTATCCACGAGCGGAGCAACTCTTCACCCTGTTCGAGCAAGACTCCTCGGGTGCGAGTCGCCAGCTCGCCTCCTACCCCACGTTCCTCGATTGGCGCGAGCAGAGCGACGTGTTTTCCGGACTGGCGTTCATCCGCGGCAGCGGCCTGATCATGCAAGCTGGGGATCGCACCGGTTTCGTTCTCGGATCTTTCGTGTCAGAAGAGTTCTTCCGCACGTTGGGTGTGGCGGCGCTGCACGGGCGCGCACTCGTAACCGATGACTACGGTCCCAACGGCGGCGGGGTGGCGGTCCTCTCCCACGCCGTGTGGAACAGCCGGTTCGGCGCCGAGCCCGCCGTGATCGGAACAACGATCACCCTGGCGAGGCGGCCCTATACGGTCGTTGGCGTTATGCCGCCTTTGTTCGCCTATCCCAACTGGGGAGTGGTGGGCACGGGCATCTGGGTACCCATTCCAGGGCTGCCGGCTCAGGACATGGCAGCGCTGATGCAACGCGGCTTTCACGCGGACAGCCGAATCATCGCGCGACTCGAGAACAGCGAGCCCCTCGTGGGAGCGCAGTCTCAGATGGATGCAATCGCACGACGGTTGTCGACGGCTTATCCCGAATCGAGTTCCCGCTGGACGCGGGTGTCGATCGATTCGTTGATCGAGTTTACGGTCGGAAACGTGCAATCGCTCCTGTTCATGCTCGGAGGAGCGGTCGTTCTTGTCTTGCTCATTTGTTGCGTAAACCTTGCGAACCTGTACCTGGCACACGGTACCGAGCGGCAAAGAGAGTTCGCTATCCGCGCCGCGCTTGGCGCGGGACGGCCACGCGTGTTGGTGCAGTTGCTCGTGGAGACGTTACTGCCTGTTTCAGTTGGTGGTGCCCTTGGAACCGCGTTCGCGATCGTGACGGTGCGTGTCGTTCGGGTCGCGGCCGCAGCACGACTGCCCCGCATGAACGAGGTCACCGTGGACCTCCCGGTTTTGATGTTCGCGGCGGGCATCACCGTCTTCACGGCAGTCTTGTTCGCCGGGCTTGCGTCGCGTCGCGTTGGAGCAAGTGATCTCGCGCGTTCGCTCACCGAACGAGACGGAGGAGGGCAATCGGCCGGCACCAGAGGTCGGTTGCCAGGCTGGCTCCTGTCGGGGCAGGTGGCGCTCACCGTCGTCCTGCTGATCGGAGCTGCGCTCCTCACCCAAAGCCTCTGGCGGTTGAGCAACGTGGATCCCGGGTTCGATCCGCACAATTTGGCTGTCCTGAGGATTACGCCGCCGTCACCGCAGTACGACGACGCCCAAGCCGTAACGGGGTTATATGACCGTGTCGCGCAGTCAATCGCGCAAGTGCCTGGTGTATCGGGCGTGGCGTTGATCAATCACGCCCCTGTGGGGAGCGGAGGGCTCCCCAGCCGCGCGGCTATCGGGCAAGCACCGACGGGTACGAGCGATGACATTGACGTGTTGTTCCTTACGGTCTCGGCCGAGTACTTCTCGATGATGGGAATTCCGGTGCTTGCCGGTCGCGAGTTCAGTGCCGCCGACCTCAACGGGCCACCGGGCCCTGTAATTGTGAACGACGTGTTGGCGCGCCGTTGGGGCGAGACGCCGGCGGTCGGGCAGCGGTTGGGTGTGCTCAAGGCGGCTCGAACGCGGCCCGATTTCGGACAGCCGCTCATGGGAACCGTCGTGGGCGTGGTTGGGGACTTGAGGCATTTCGGTTTGGAATCCGAGCCCAGTCCGATGGTGTACGTTCCCTACACACACAACCCGTGGTCCGAGATGGCGTTCCTGGTGCGCACGGAGTCGAGCCCTGGTCCGTTGTTGTCGGCCGTCGAGAACGCCGTCCGTCGAGTGGAGCCAGCGATCCCGCTCGAGGGGTTGGGACAGGGCGCGAGCACGATGGCTGACAGGGTGCGGAGGAGTTACGCCACCCAGCGGCTCAACGCCGCGCTCGTAGGTGCCTTCGCGTTCGCCGCGCTCCTGTTGGCCGCGGTAGGGATCTATGGCGTGATGTCGTACACGGTAGCGCTGCAGACGCGCGAGATCGGGATTCGGATCGCGCTTGGTGCCGCTCCCGGTGCCATGATGGGCGCGATCGTGGGACGCGTGCTTCGCATCACCGCGCTTGGCCTCATCGCCGGCGTCTTGGCGGCGGTGGGTTTGACGCGGCTCATCACGAGTCTGCTGTATCAGGTCGCACCCACAGACCCCGTGACCTACGGTGTGGTGGCGGTGGTATTCGTGGCGGTGGCCGTTGCGGCGGGCTACGTGCCGGCACGCCGCGCCGCAGCGGTCGACCCGGTGAGGGCGCTCCGGGCGTGACGGGTTAACGTGGGCGTGCCGTTCCGTTGCCCCGGCTATCTATATGTTGGTTTTGTCGCGAACGATGAGGGCCGTGCGTGCAGTCGTGGGCTGACGAGCCCGGGCTCGGCACGGTTGCGTCCTTTAGGACAATGCCTTTCGGCCGAGCCCGCCCTCGTCAGGGCGGGACTCGACGCGGGAAGGGACGCTATCGGATGCCGATAGAAAGCGAGGTCATCATGGTGATATTCAAGTCTGCCGAAGAAGCAGCCGAGCACGTCAATGCCACGAGCATCAGCGG
>JAPULP010000391.1 GCA_027294815.1 Gemmatimonadota bacterium
CTGTACACCCTGTACATGCAGCGCGAGATAACCATGGAAGTGGCGATGCGCGTAGCGCCGGATCAGAACGAGTTTCTACGCGCAATCGGGGAGCCGGTACCGGGAGATCCCACATCGAAACGACGCTAGAGAGGTAGGAGAACAATATGCCTGTGTTTGAGTACACTGCCCAGACCGCCACTGGTGAAGAGCGGACGGCGACCATCGACCTTCCGAGTAAGGACGAGGTCATTGCACATCTGCGTCAGAAGCGGATGCGGGTCGTCCGGGTGCGCGAGGCCAAGAAGGCGAAGCGCGCGATCAAAGTGCCGACTCGCGACATCGTGATCTTTACCCGTCAGTTCGCCACGATGATCAACGCCGGTCTGCCACTTGTGCAGGCGCTGGATATTCTTGCGCGCCAGTCCGATAACCAGGCGCTGTCGGAGGTGACCAAGCAGGTCGTCTATGATGTGGAGTCCGGAAATACGCTGGCTGACGCGTTATCGAAGCACAAGAATGCGTTCAGCGATCTCTTCGTCAACATGGTTGCCGCAGGTGAGGCCGGCGGTATCCTGGACACGATCTTGTTGCGGCTCGCGGTTTTCTTGGAGAAAAATGACGCGATCATCCGTAAGGTGAAGGGGGCGATGATCTACCCGGCCGTGATTTTCTCGGTCGCGGCGATTGCGATTGTCATCCTGCTGATATTCGTGATTCCCACGTTCCAGGTAATGTTCGCCCAGGTAAATATGGAGCTTCCGCTCCCCACCAAGATCGTCATCGGCATGAGCGACATCCTCCAAGGGTTCTGGTGGGCGATCGGCGGAGGGATAGCGGGCTTCATATTCCTTCTCAAGAAGTGGTACAAGACCGATACCGGGCACCTTTTCCTCGACAAGTTGATGCTGAACGCGCCGGTGCTGGGCGACATGCTTCGCAAATCGGCCGTCTCGCGGTTTACCCGAACCCTCGGCACGCTCATTTCGTCCGGCGTTTCCATTCTCGAAGGGTTGGAGATTACCGCGCGTACGGCCGGGAACCGCGTGATTCACGACGCGGTCATGCAGTCCCGCGGCTCGATCGCCGGCGGTGAAACGATTGCGGATCCGCTTACCAAGTCGGGCGTCTTCCCCCCGATGGTGACATCGATGATCGCGGTCGGTGAAGCCACCGGTGGCTTGGATCAGATGTTGACCAAGATCGCAGACTTTTACGACGATGAAGTTGACGCCGCCGTCAGCGCGCTCCTCTCACTCATGGAACCGATCATGATCGTGGTGCTTGGTGTCGTGGTGGGTGGTATGATCGTTGCCATGTACCTACCGATCTTCAACATGATCGGGGCGGTAGAGGGGTAAGGACGGTATAAGGAAAGACTGCCACAGATTGATTGTTTGAACACGGATTTTTTCGGGAAGGGGCCCCGTTTGCGGAGTTGTTTACGAAGCCATCCGTGTCCGAAAAAGATCAATCCGTGGCAGTACTTCCTTAATATGTGGCAGTAGTTCCTTAGATCACGACTTCCTCCGCCGGCTCCCGCAAGTTGTATCGGGAAGCCATCGTGTACCCGTACGCGCCGGTGTTTGCGATCAAGAGAACATCGCCCTCTTCCGTGGGTGGTAGCAGCTGGTCGACGCCGAGACGATCGCCGGTCTCGCAGATCGGACCGACCACCGTGGCGACTTCCGTTGCCTCCTGGTCCAGACGCGACAGATTGACGATGCGATGATAGGCGCCGTAAAGTGCGGGGCGTATGAGCGAGTTCATGCCCGTACTGACGCCCACGTATCGTACACTTCCCTTTCCCTTGATTTGCGTCACGCGCGCCAACAATACTCCGCACTGAGCCACGACAAACCGCCCCGGCTCGAGCCAAAGGGCTACCTTCGGATTCAAGGCCTGCACCGGGGCTAAGCTCGAGTCGATCGCCTGCAGGTCCAACGCTGACTGATCCGGTCGCTCGGGAACACCGAGGCCGCCGCCGAGATTCAAGGTGTGGACTTTCGGGAACGCTTCAGCTAGCTCGGCGAGAAGTGTGCCGGTGCGGCTCCAATGGTCCAACGTCAGAATCCCACTGCCCGAATGTGCGTGAAGTCCGACGACCTGCGCGTCCGCATCGTCCGCCAGACTGCGCAGTTCGTCCAGCTCGGCGAGGGGCACGCCGAACTTCGATTGGTGCCCCGCTGTGTGGACTTTTTCGTGATGGCCGTGGCCTTGCCCGGGATCGACGCGCACAAAAATCTCCTTGCCGCGAAACAACTCCGGCCAGTGTACCAGCGGGTGCAGGTTGTCGAGGGTGATCCAAACACCGGCATCTAATGCGAACACATACTCATCTCTTGGGGCGAAGTTTGGCGTGAAAAGGATGTCGCGCGGGTCGATATCGGGAAACAGCGAAAGAACCCGCTCGACTTCGCCACGCGACACGCACTCCAGACCCATACCGCCGTTTCGGATGCATTCGAGGATATGGGGGTGGGCATTGGCCTTCATGGCATAGAAGACGCGCTCCACCGATTGCAGGTCGCGTAGTTGCCCCAGCGCCCTTTCGACGGTCGCGGTGTCGTACACATACGCTGCGTCTCGATCGTCGACGATCGCGAGGAGTGCATCCTTTTTCTCGTGCCACCACGGTACTGCGACCGCCTCGTCACCCGATGGCCGGCCGCCCTGTACTTGTTCCCATGTGGGACCGAACGCCTCGTGGGGTGCGCGGGTACGAACCATGAGAGCGTGCATCCGCTCGACGAGACGGTCGGCACTGTCTTCGTCCACGACGAACGTAATGTTCAAATCGCTCGCCGCTTGAGAGACGAGGTGGACCTGTTGCTCTTGAAACGCCTCTAACGCGGGTCCCAGCTGGTGCAGGATGGCGCGAATGTGTCGTCCGACGAGGCTCACCGCGGCGCACGGAGCTATGACCTGTACCTTGCAAATGGCGCTGAGATCCTCGAGCAGGCTGCTCAACGGGATCGACTCGAGGCTGTTGGCATCGGCGTCCAGAGACACCGTAACGTTGGTCTCCGACGTCGCGACCATGTCAATCGAGAGGCCGTGTTTGGCGAAGCAGAGAAATGCCTCGGCCAGGAACCCTACCTGCTGCCACATCCCCAAGGTCTCCATCGAAATCAGCACCGCGGCGCGCTTCACCGAAATGGCTTTGACCGTGGGTCGGCCCTCATCCGGAAGGGCCGAAATGACCGTGCCCTCTTGCTGTGGATGAAACGTGCTTCGGATGTGAATGGGAACGCGGTGGGGTTTGACGGCGGGAATGCAGCGAGCGTGTAGCACGGCGCTCCCGGTTGTCGCGATTTCCTGAGCCTCTGAATAGTCCAACGTACGGAGAAGGCGGGCTGACGGAACGATGCGTGGATCGGCGCTGAACATGCCGGGTACATCGGTCCAGATCTCCAATCGCGACGCCTGTAACCCCACGGCGAAATACGCGGCAGACGTGTCCGAGCCTCCCCGGCCCAGCAGCACCGTTTTGCCGGCTGCATCGGCGGCGATGAACCCCTGCGTTATGATGGTCCCTGGCTCTTTGTCGAAACGCGCGCACATGTCGGGATCGGGCTCGCTCTCGCATTCGGCCGACAAGATGTTCGAGCGGGGTGATGCATCTTTTTGCTTCTTGCTCTTCAACACCGTTCGGGCGTCGATCCAGCTGACGTCTATGCCCTGCTTCTCGAGGAATGCCGCACCGAGCAACGTGGCCAGTAGCTCGCCGGTCGCCAGGACCCTCGCCTGGAGGCGCGCCGAGTACTCACCGACGAGGGAAATCCCTGCGGCCAACCGGTCGAGTTCAGCCAGGTATCGTTCGAGTTGGTCAGTGAACGGAACCTGCAGATCCTTTGCCAACGATTCGTGTCGTTCGCGGATCGCGCGCGTGATTGGCTCGTGATTGCCATCGACTGCTTTTTGGAGGAGAGCCTCGAGTTGATCCGACACCCCGCTCAGGGCCGAACAAACAAGGAGGGGACGCATGCCTTCTTCCGCCCGCCAACCAATCACGTCGACTATGGTTTGCCACTTGGCGGGTGAAGAAACGCTGGTGCCCCCGAACTTCATCACCACCCAAGGCGAGTTCTGACGCAGGTGCATCGTGGAGAGCTATCAGGTTTTGTGGCGACCGTCCATAGCGGGGAGCAGGGAGCAGGGAGCGGGGAGCGGGGCTCCCCTCCCACCCCAGGGGATGAGGGGCGGGGCCCGCTCCCTGCTCCCTGCTCCCCGCTCGAGTCCCCGCCAGTAGCTCACCTTGACGTTGTGAAGGCAGGCGCACCCATGCCGCTTTGTGACGTAGGCTCACTCGCCACTCGCTTTCGTTAGCGAACTTCTCAGCCGGCACGCTCACATCTCCTCGACTATGATGCCGGGGGCGTTTGTTGCGTTTTGCGAGAGTCCACCCAATACTAGGGCCATGAACGCACCAAAAAGTCTTGCAAAGGGCGAGAAAAAGGAGCCAAAGCCCGATCCCCGGATGCCGACGGTGTCCGCGCTGCTCCGGTGGGTGTATGTGGGGCGGCTCAGTGTAGCCACGGCGATCTTCGTCGCGGCGGCGTTCTACTACACCGCAACGCCTCGTACCTGGTTTCTCATCGTCACGCTGGCTCTGGTGTCGAGTTTGGTGGTCACCGGGGTCTCTTACTTCCACACACACGTCCGCGGTATTCCGCCTACCGAGACGTTCCTCTACATCCAAACCCTGTTCGACCTGGGCCTGGCAACCGCGTTGGTCCACGTCACCGGAGGTGGTGAGAGCAATTTCGCGTCGCTCTATATCGTGGTGATCGCCGTGAGCGCGGTGACCATGCCGATCGCGTCGAGTCTGCTCCTAACGATTCTCGCAGCCGTGCTCTATGTGGCCGACGTACTCTTTGGAAACTCGGTACAGCTCTCGGCGTCGCTGTGGCTCCAGGTGGGGCTGTTCGTCGTGGTGGCTCTGGCCATCAGCTACCTGGCGAGCCGGGTGCGGGTGGTTGGGGCGGCCAGATCGGTTCTCGAGCAAGAGGTGAAGCGGCTGCGTCTCGAGGCGTCGGACATCCTGCGGCAGCTCGTTGCCGGCGTCATCACGGTGGACGGCGAAGGGCGATTGGCGTTTGCCAACCCGGCCGCCGAGCAATTGTTGGGATTCGCGAGCCTGCAGCATCTGGGGCGTCCGTTCTTAGAATTTCTCGGGGGGGTGTCCACGGAGCTGGCACGTGGGATCGCCACGGCTCAACGCGATGGCCGGCGGCGCATGCGCGTGACGGGGAGTGTCGTTTCGGAAGGACGATCCTTTCCGATCGGTGTGACCACGACGTTGCACGAGTCGATCGATGAGGAGCCGGGATCCGTCACGGCCATTTTCACGGACATATCCGACCAAGTCCGACTCCAGGAGCTGAACCGACGTGCGGAGCGCTTGGAGGCGGTAGCCGAGTTGTCGGCGTCGCTGGCTCACGAGATCAAGAATCCGCTCGCGTCCATTCGTTCGTCCGTTGAGCAGCTTGGCGATTCCGTGCAGGCCGACGAGGACGACAAGTGCCTGGCGCAGCTCATCGTTCGGGAGAGCGACCGATTGAGCAGGTTGCTCACCGACTTCTTGGACTTCTCGCGTGTCCATGTCGGGGAATCGCATCCCGTCGACCTCGAGTCCATTGCGCAGGCGGCGGTCGCCGTCGTCAGGGAGCATCCTGATTGTCCGGACGACGCCGATGTGACGATCCAGGGGCGGTGTGCACCAATCGTGGGCGACGAAGACCTGCTCCATCGGGTGGTTTTGAATCTGGTCTTGAATGCCATGCAGGCCTCGGAGGGCAAGGCGTCCGTCACGGTGCAGCTGCGGGACGTGCAAGCATCCGACGTGCCCGGTGGAGCATCGGGCAGCGCGTGCATACTTCTGGAGGTTTCCGATACCGGTCCGGGAATACCTCAGGAACTGCGTGAGAAGCTCTTCGATCCGTTCGTGACGGGCCGCCAGGGCGGAACCGGACTAGGACTTTCGGTTGTACAACGCGCCGTGGCAGTGCACAGGGGGCTCCTGTTCGTCGATACGGAAAGCGGCAAGGGAACGACGTTTAGCATTTATCTGCCGAATGCGGAGCCGAACGAGGTCGCCGCATGAGTGGACACCGACCGTCCATCCTCGTGATCGATGACGAGTCGGGAATTCTCGACACGTTGCGCATCTTGCTCAAGAAGTCGGGATTCGAGGTCGCGACGGCCCAAGGAGGGAGTGCGGCACTCGAGGCGATCAAGTCCGAAGCTCCGGAGGTAGTGTTGACCGATGTCCGCATGCCACAGGTGGGTGGTCTGGACATCCTCCACGCGGCGCACGACCAAGATCCGGAAACACCCGTCATTCTCATGACGGCTCAGGCTTCGTTACAGACGGCAATTCAGGCGGTCAACGACGGCGCCTTCTACTACATCCAGAAACCGTTTTCCAATGACGATCTGGTGGCGATCTGCAAGCGCGCGGCGGAATACCGCCAACTGCGGTCCGAAAACAAGCACCTCAAGAATGAGATCCGTCGTCGCGACCGGTCGGTTGCGATCATGCCGATCGGCAAGGCGCGCTGCTTCGTCGACGTGTTGAAGCTGGCGGATCAGGTCGCGCCAACCGATTCCACCGTTCTGATTCAAGGTGACAGTGGCACGGGTAAGGAAGTGCTCGCGAGATACATCCACCAACTCTCTCAGCGCAATGACGGGCCCTTTTTGTCTATCAACTGCGGTGCGTTGCCGGAGGGTCTTCTGGAGTCCGAACTGTTTGGCCACGTCAAAGGGTCCTTCACGGGAGCCGTGCGAGACAAGGACGGACTCTTCGCGGCTGCGCGGGGCGGAAGTTTTTTCCTGGACGAGATCGGTGAGACGACTCCGGCGACGCAAGTGAAGCTGCTTCGTGTCTTGCAGGAGCGCGAAGTGCTGCCGGTCGGCAGCACCGAAGCCATTCCTGTCGACGTGCGCGTGATTGCCGCGACGAACCGTGACCTCGAGGAGGAGATCCGCCGGGGACAGTTTCGATCCGATCTATTCTACCGCCTCAACGTGTTCTCACTGCGGCTCCCGAAACTGAACGAGCGGCGGGAGGACATACCTCTCTTGGCAGAATCGTTTCTCAATCGAATCAGCGAGGGGCGCGATCACGGGCCTTGTACGCTGTCGCAAGACGCACTGGACGCAATCATGGTGTACGACTGGCCCGGCAACGTTCGCGAATTGGAGAACGCGCTGGAGCACTCGGCGATACTGACGCGGGACCGGGAAATCAAGCTCGACGTGCTTCCGAGTCGTGTCACTGAACCGAAATCCCAGCCACTGGTTGACGAGCGACCCGTATCAAATCCCACCCTCGACGCGATCGAGCGAGCGTACATCATGTGGGTGCTTCAAGCGCAGGGTGGCAACAAGACACGCACGGCCGAGGCGTTGGGCATCGATCCATCGACGCTGTATCGCAAGCTCGCTCGGTATGACTCAGACTCAGCGTAGCTCCCCGATTATCCGAGCCCCCGTTGGCGCGGCCACTCTCGAACGGCAAGCATGAACATTCCGAGCGATTGGAACGATCTCGTCGTAACTGCCGTGGTGCCGGCATACAACGAAGAGACGACCGTGAAGGCCGTTATCGAACGGTTGCAGGAGGTACCGCTGCGGATTGAAATCGTCGCTGTCAACGACGGCTCGAGCGACGACACCGGCAAGGTGCTCGACGCCTTGCGTGAAGACGGCCGCATACAACACGTGATTCATCAGCCAAAAAACCGTGGCAAGGGTGCGGCCGTGCGAGCGGGAATCGATGTGGCAACAGGCCACGTCATCGTCATTCAAGACGCCGATTTGGAGTACGATCCGTCGGAGCTTCCGACGTTGCTCGACCCCATTCGGATGGGCAAAGCCGACGCAGTTTATGGCACGCGTTTTCACGGAGGACCGAGACGGGTGCTGTACTTCTGGCACTCGATTGGGAATCAACTTCTCACTTTCCTGTCGAACATGCTCACCGATCTCAACCTGACGGACATGGAGACGTGTTACAAGCTGGTTCGGGCAGACCTGCTCAAAGCGCTTCCGCTGGTGTCGAATCGTTTCGGTATCGAGGTAGAATTGACGGCCCGCCTCGCAAGAGCGAACGCCAGGATATGGGAGTTACCCATCAGCTACGCCGGCCGCACCTACGCCGAAGGAAAGAAAATCGATTGGCGAGACGGCGTGGCCGCGTTGTGGCACCTCATTCGATTCAACATCCTCTCCCGGCACAAAATACGATGGCCCTGAGGGCCGCGCGCTTACTGCTTCGCGTCGTCGGAATTGCCTTGCTCGTGGTGCCGTTGCTCCCTGTGAGTCGCTGGGCCGGCGCGGACGATCCCGGGCCGGTCTGGGGCCCGAACTTGGCGGCGTGGGGGCTGGGACTCGCGATGGTCGGCGTGGTTGCGCTGGCGTTCGGGCGGCTCCGGGCGACGGGCCCGCTGCCGCGGCTTCGTGTACGGCGAATTCCGACGCCGCTACTGGTCGGAGTCCTTGCGGTGGGAACGGTAGCGATCGCGCTGTACGCGATGTTGTCGGTCTTCGGTGGCAACCCCCACACGATCGACGAAATGGCGCAGTTGTTCCAGGCGCGGATCTTTGCCTCGGGGCGGTTGGCCGCCCCGCTCCCGGTACCCGCCGAAGCATTTCTCATGATGCAGACCTTCGTCGTGGGTGAGGGGTGGACCTCCCAGTTTCCCCCGGGTCACTCCGCGCTGTTGGCGATCGGTTTGCTCACGCGTACCGAGTGGTTGATCAACCCCGTGCTAGCCGGTGTGAGCACCGTTTTGGTGTTCCTCGTCGCGCGCGGATTATACGGCCCGGCCACGGCGCGCGTCGCCGCATTTCTGTGGGCCACGTCCGCCTGGGTGATCTTCATGTCCGGCACGTACCAAAATCACGTGACAGCCACGACGTTGGCGCTCGCTGCGTGGGCGGCGGTGTTCGGGCCCAAGCATCCTCGTGCGTGGCATCTGGTCGTGGCCGGTTTGGCGCTCGCCGCGGCGGGCGCCACGCGACCGCTCGACGCGGTGGCGGCCGGGGTTCCGATCCTGGCCTGGTTCGTATTGCGGCATCGATGGCGCGACTTCGGTTGGGTGGTGTTGGGTGGCGTGCCGGTTGTCCTTGCAGTCACAACCATCAATTGGAAGCTGTTTGGCAACCCGCTCACCATGGGGTACAGCGCCCTCTATGGGGAGGCGCACTCCCTAGGGTTCCATGTGAACCCGTGGGGTGAGGAGTTCACGCTGACCGTCGCGATGCACAACCTGGTGGCCGCCCTGCGTCGGCTGCACATCTACGTCTACGAGTGGCCCATTCCCGCCCTCCTGCCGCTGGGGGTGTGGGCGCTGTTCGCCACGCCGCGACGGCGGTACGATCTGATCGTGGCGCTTGGGATCGTGACTGCTCCGCTCCTCTATTTCTTCTACTGGCACTCGGGATTCTATCCCGGGCCCCGGTTCTACTACGCCGCGGTTCCGTTCCTCGTCATCGGCACCGCTCGTGCCTGGCGGTGGGCATCGATTCGGACCCGCCGGCAGGTGTGGCCGCACGTGCGGCTCGACGCCGCGTTGGCGGCGGCCGCGGTGGTGGTGTTGGGTTGGGGCGCCATCGGCGTCTTTCCGCTGCGGGCGAGGATGTACCACCAACAGTTTGAAAACCTGAAATTCCATCCCGAGCGAGAGCTGGCGGAGGCCGGCGTAGAACAGGCGCTCGTCATCGTTCCCGAGAGCTGGGGCAGCCGGTTGATCACTCAGCTGTGGGCGATGGGGGTCCCCGCCAGTTTGGTGGAGCGCGCGTACCGCCGGCTCGATGCCTGCGAACTCGACGAATTCGTGCATCACGTGCGCGACACGGGAGTGCCCGTCGGCGACGTCACCGCACAACTGGCCGCAATGGTGGAGGCGGTCGTGGAACCTCCCCCGCGAGTGACAGGCGCTCCGGATCCGTCGCTCAAACTATGGCCGCGGGAACACCTCCCCGAATCGTGCCGGCGTCAGCTGGAACGCGACCTGCGGGGCTTCGCCCTCTACGGCAACCTCGGATGGCGTAACGCGGTCGGATTGTCGTCGGGCGTCGTGTTCGCCCGGGACATGTTCGATCGGAACGACGAGCTGTTCGTACGATACGAGGGTTGGCCGGTGTGGCGTTACGCACCGCCGGTCGAGCATCCGGACTCCGCTCCCGTCTTACAGCTCATCCGTCCACGCGGATCGATGTGTCCGATCTGCCAGCCGGAAACGGCCGCTGATGCGCTGGCGGCTTCCACCGGATCCGGCCGTGCGGGGGGACTCGCCTTCCCCCCCGGACCAACAGTGATATCACGGTATCGGTGGTTTGTGCCTTCGCGGCGCACCGTCATCACGGCGACACTCGGGGCTGCGGCAACCGCAGTGCTCGTTGCTCTTCCTTCGGTCCTCCACTGATTCGTGTACGACGACGTGTGGATAGTTCAAGACAGAGAGGTCGTGCATTCCCTGCACCACCTGGGCGAGCTGCTGGCGGCGCCGTTGTGGACCGAGGCGCGCGGTGGCTCCATGTGGCGCCCGACGACACTCTTCGCGTTTGCC
>JAPULP010000392.1 GCA_027294815.1 Gemmatimonadota bacterium
GTTCGGAACCCGGACTACGATCGCTGGGCCAAGTTCGCCCCCGGCTCGTGGATCCAATGGACCGGGTATCAGTCGATCGGAGGCCGGCGTCAGGACATGGACGTCAAGGCCGTCCTGATAGAGAAGCAGGCGGACAAGCTGGTCGTGGAGTGGATCTACGCAATGGGGGATGACGACTTCGCCCGGCCGGATCGCGTGCAGGCGTTCATCGAGACGGCCTGGATCAGTCCCACGGATCATCCGATCACGCATCCCCAGGCCAGGATTTCAGACCTGCCGGCCGAATCGATCAAGGTCGGGGGCAAGACCTTGCGATGCCGCGTGCAACAGGTGAATGTCGATGCCCAGTTCCCGGATCGGGGTCGAGACATTACGCTGAAACGGCACCGAAACGACGGGATTCCGGGCGGACTCGCTCGCGAATCGATGAAGTCCCACAAGGGAAGCGAGCCGTTCGAGTTTGTCTGCGAGGTGGTCAAATACTCGGTCGCTCGCTGACGCCCCGATACGCTCTCTGTCGTAAGGTCCGCCCGGAAAGCATCGGGATCCTGGTCCCGATGACGATTGCAAAGAGACACGAGTCACTCGAATAGGAAGTCGTATCATGCGCGGGGGCAGGTCGGACTCACACCGCTGAAACAGGGAGGCCCCGGTGTGGCCCGATCGCAATGCGTTCTGATGGGGACCCGACTCATGTTGGTTCTTCCCGGCTGGTCGAATCTCCCGGCCTCGGCAGCACGATCAGAAGCAGCGACATTCCAGCAACCCCCGCGATAACCGATGCCCCCAGCACCCCCACCTTTGCAGTTGCCAACAAGGGACCTTCCAATGCAAGCCCTGCGATGAACAGCGCCATCGTAAATCCGATTCCCGCCAATAGCCCGCCTCCGACAAGAACCGGCCAACTGACTCCCTGGGGGAGACTGGCAATGCCTGCTCGAACCGCGATCCAACTCGCCCCCACAATGCCGATTGGCTTGCCAATAGTGAGACTAACCACGATGGTCAGTGCGACCGGGTCCAGAACATCGGAAACCACGAAGGGGACCCCCGCATTCGCCAACGCGAACATGGGCATGATCACAAAACTCACCCACGGATGCAGCGCTCCCTCGAGGTACTCCACTGGCGATATCGACTCGCGCGCAAACTTCTTCATCACTCGCACCTTCGCCGCGCGATGTGCGGTGTTCGCCCAACCCTCGCCGCGAAAAATCTCTCCTACGCGTCTTATTCCCTGCATGAATACGCCCGAGCTGACGTGAGCGCTTGCGGGCGTCACAAGCCCGAGCAGCACACCTGCGATTGTGGCGTGGACGCCGGACTCGTGAAATGCCAACCAGACGCCGATCCCTACAGCCCCGTGAACCAGGGGATTCCGGATGCCCAGACGCCACATTCCCGGCACGAGGATGACGCCGGCAAAGCCCAGCCCCAACGCAATCAGGTTGATCGACTCTGAGTATCCAATGGCAATAACGAGGATCGCCCCGATGTCGTCCACAATCGCCAGCGACAAGATCATCACGCGGAAGCTGGGCGGGATGCGTGGACCCAGAACGGCCATGCACCCGACAACGAACGCAATGTCGGTAGCCATGGAAATCCCCCAGCCCGATTGCCCGGCCTTGCCATGCTGCAACGCCAGGTACAATCCGGCGGGGACGACCATGCCGCCAAGGGCCGCCGCGAGTGGAAGCGCGGCCTTACGGGCATCGCGCAATTCGCCAAGCACGATCTCGCGCTTCACCTCCAGCCCGATGACAAAGAAGAAAATCGCCATCGCACCGTCGTTGATCCAGTGTTGCAGTGAGTGCATCAACTCGACGGACCCAAGCTGAATGCCCACTTTCGTATTCCAAAGGCCGAGGAATCCCTCCGACCACCCGGAATTAGCCAACACCAGGGCGACTACGGTGCATGACAATAGAACGATGCCACTGGCGGCTTCGACATGCAGAAACCGCTCGATCGGTGCAATAAGTCGGTCAATCGGTTGTTGAGGGAGCAAAACCCCTGCTTGATCTCGATCGCTCATTCCAGCCACTCCTGACAGAGTCCGCCCAACATGAAGAGCCTCACGACCGCTACTTCCGGCATGCTCGGCCGAGAGAATAATCCATCGCGCTGAGCCCGGGGAATTCGACCGTAGTTCTCCACTGTAAGCATCCTCTGCTTCTGCACAAACTGGTCAGCCCCCAAAGGCAACCAGCATCCGGAGGCAGCTCCGGTGGGTCCAGATTCCGCGCCGATTTCAAATCACAGGGTGAGCCCGAATTGCGGTTCTCCCCCAACTTTGGTGAAAGTCGCCTGCCTCACCCCTACTGTTGCCACCAGACCCGATGTTCACGCCAACCGCGCTCGCGGTTGTCTCAAGGCCGGTCACCAAGAGTGCTGGAGAACCTGAAATGCGCGCCGATTACCAAGCATGTTTGTTTGTTCGTGCGGGATTGGGATGAGAGGGGTAAGGAAACGCCGGTGCGCGGGCGGCGCTGATCGCGGGACTGAATTCCCGCCGTTCCCCTATGGCAAACAATGAGGTACACGTGTGCAGGGTTTGAGGGGAGAATGGGCGCGGGCTGAGGCCCGTGGCTCGGAGGTGTTCGGAGACCGCGATGGAATCACGGTCCAGCGTCGGTCGTGCCGATCAAGCTGCCGCAACCGGCTTGCGCCGCAGTTCTGAAATCCACTGGATGATGAAGTACAGCAGCGGGATCGCGATCACGCCGATCAACGTCGCCGCGAGCATCCCCGTAAACACGACCGTTCCCAGCACGCGGCGACTTGCTGCCCCCGCTCCAGTCGCTACGAGCAACGGGATCACGCCCAGGATGAACGAAGCAGCGGTCATAAGCACAGCCCGGAATCGCAATCGGGCCGCATCCACTGCCGCCTCCATGATGCTCGCCCCCTCCTCGCGACGCGCCTTGGCAAACTCCACGATCAGGATGGCCGTCTTTGCCGAAAGCCCGATCAGCAGCACGATCCCGATCTGCGTGTAGACGTTGTTATCGAATCCGCCAATGATCACGCCCGCCGTCGCGCCGAGCAGGGCCGTCGGCACCGCCAGCACCACCGAGAACGGAATCGACCAGCTCTCGTACTGGGCCGCGAGCACCAGGTACACCATCAGGATCGAAAACAGGAAGATCACCGACGCCGCCCCCTGGGCCGCCTTCTCCTGGTACGAAACGTCCGTCCACTCGTATCCGATCGACGGCGGCAGACTCACCTCGGCCATCTGTTCGAAGATGTCCATGGCCTGCCCGGTGCTGAAGCCCGGGGCCGCCTGGGCGTTGATTCGGGCGGCGGGATAGATGTTGAAATGCGTGATGGTCTGGGGCCCCACGGTCTCGTTCACCGACATCACCGTGCCCAGTGGAATCATCTCCCCGCCCGGCGATCGCAACTGCAATCCTTCGATGTGGGCGGGGTCCGACCGACGCGACGGATCGGCCTGCACGCGCACCTGGTAAATGCGCCCGAAACGCGTGAAGTCATTCACGTAAACCGAACCCAGGTACGCCGCCAGCGTGTCGAAGACGCTCTGCAACGGAATCCCCTTCGTCTTGATCTGCTCCCGGTCAATGTCCAGGAATAACTGCGGCACGCTCGCACGGAACGTGGTAAACATTCCCGTGATGGCGCTCTGCTCGTTCCCGGTCGTGGCAACCTCGGTCGCCACGCTCGCCAGCGATTGGGCGCCGACCCCGCCCCGATCCTGCAGTTGCAACGTGATTCCGCTGGCGTTTCCCAGTCCCGGCAATGACGGCGGGGTCAACGCGAACACCAGCGCCTCCTGGATCTCCCGGCACTTCATGTTCACGTTCCGCACGATCGCCTCCTGAAACAACTCGGGCGTCGACCGGTCTTCCCACGGCTCCAGCGTCACGATCGCCCCCGCGGTGTTCGTCGAACGCGAAGAGTCAAGAAACGAAAAGCCGTTGATGATCACGACGTCCTTGATGCCTTCCGTCTCGAGCAGGATGTCGTTCACGCGGTTCGTGACCGCGATCGTGCGCTCCTGGGAGGCGGCGTCCGGCAACTGCACGTTCAACAGGAACCAGCCCTCGTCCTCCTGCGGCACGAATCCACTTGGGATTCTCGAGAATCCCCACGCCGCCAAGGCAATGAGGCCCACGAATACCACCAGCGCCAGCGGCGCCACGCGAAGGGCCCGGCGCACGATCGAAGCGTACTCATTCGTCGACCAGGCAAGGGCGGCGTTGAACATCCGGAAGGGCGCGGCCTGCTTCTCGGGCCGGGGCCGCAACAATAGCGCACAAAGCGCCGGGCTCAACGTCAGGGCATTGATGCTGCTGAACACCGTCGCGATCGAGATCGTCACCGCGAACTGGCTGAACAACGACCCGACGATTCCTCCCATGAAAACCGTCGGTACGAACACGGCCAGCAACACCAGCGTCGTCGCCACCACCGGACCCGACACCTCGACCATAGACTGCTTCGCCGCTTCGACCCGCGACTTGCCCTCGTCAAGCAATCGCGATGTGTTCTCCACCACCACGATCGCATCGTCCACGACGATTCCAATCACCAGGATCAGCCCGAAGAGCGTCAGGATGTTCAGCGAGTATCCCAACGCCGCCATCACCGCGAACGTCCCCACCAGCGACACGGGGATCGTGACCGCCGGAATCAGCGTCGCCCGGAAGTCCTGCAGGAAGATGTAGACCGAGAAGACCACCAGAGCCAAGGTGATGAAGAGGGTTACCACGACTTCTTTGATCGAGGCCCGGATAACGTCCGTCGCATCGTACGCCACCGAATGTTGCACGCCGCGGGGGAACGTCGGCCGCAGCTCCTCGAGCTTTGCCCGGATCGCATCCGCCGTCGCGACCCAGTTCGCACCTGGAATCGGGTAGATCACCATCACCGACGTCGTCTCCCCGTTGTGACGGCAAACCAGATTGTACGACTGCGCTCCAAGCTCGACGGTGGCAACATCCCGCAGGTAGACGACGCGCCCGTCGGACCCCACGTTCACGATCAGGTTCTCGAACTGCTCCACCTCCGTGAGGCGGCCCTCCGTGCCCACGATCAGCTCGAAGGTCTGACCGGCCGGCGCCGGCGGCTCACCGATCTTGCCCGCGGCCACCTCTACGTTCTGCTCACGGATCGCAGCCACGATGTCGTTGGTCGTCAGGTCACGCGCCTGCATGCGGTCCGGGTCCAGCCACACCCGCATCCCGTACTCCGTCCCGAACACCATCACTTCGCTCACGCCGTTCACTCGGGTCAACTCGTCACGAACCCGCAGGAAAGCCACGTTGTTCAGGAATACCTCGT
>JAPULP010000393.1 GCA_027294815.1 Gemmatimonadota bacterium
CCCGGTGTCACGAGACAGCACCTGGCCGTCGGGGAAATTTTCCTTGAACGTCTTCCAGCTCACGAGTGGGGACGAGATGAAAGTGAGCTTTTCGCCAGCGTATTCGCCCACGATTCCCTCGCCGACGGCTTGCTGCCACCACGTCTCGGTTTGGCGATCGTACATGATCAAATCGGAGTGGCGCAATCTCCCCGTCGTTCCGAAGTCGAGCAGCCTGCCGTCGAACCGCCGATCGAAAGAAATTGCGGTGTTGCAGAGCGGGCAGTAGGTGACCGTCACGGGAGTCTGACCAACAACGTCGTTGACGATCTCGTGCTGGATCATGATCTGGAGCGGGTACGCCTTGGTGACTCCGTCTTTGCTTACCATCACTACAGGCTCCCGATCGTCGAGCCAGCGGTTGGCGTCTCGGACAGTCACGAACGTCGGTCGGTCAATGGACCGAATCCCGTCTTTGGGCGGTCCGCCGGAGACGATTTCCTCCAGTGGAACCGTGTGCTTGCTGAAGTCGGTCTTGAACTCCACTCGGTCGGCGACCGATTGACTGAGAGCGGGCGCCGCGAGTGACACTGTGAGCGCGGCGGTCAGGGCGGAGATACGGCTCGGGGCGTAGTACCGTTTCATAGTGACTAGCTAACGGTTTGGTGCCCCGCCGAGTTCCCCTCCTCCGTCAGGCGGCTCGGCTCCTTCGCTTGGCCAAGAAGCCATCGATGCTGAAGTCGCCGGCGCCGTACGCGGCGATGAAGAGAAAGACAAATGCGTACACAAGGGGCAGCTCGCCCCGATTCGCCCACCACCAAAACTCACCACTGCGACCCGCGTGCATCCACCAATAGGTCACGGCCATCTCACCGGAAATGATGAACGCCGCCGGGCGGTGGTAGAAACCCAAAACCACCAGGGCCCCCAAGAAGAACTCGATCGTGCCGGCCACGCCCCACCTGCTCATGAGATCCATGTCACGATCCCAACCGAACCAGTTGAAAAGCTTCTGGCCTCCATGCGTCCATAACGCGAGACCAACCATGATCCGCATGGCGTTCATGGCGATTGGTTGGAGCTTTGTGAGAAAACCACTCATCGAGTACCTCCTCCCTCGTTGACACGATATGTCGACGACGTGCGTCCCATTGAGTACGTGCTCTGTGATCCGTGTTGAGAGGTGCCCTTCGGTGGAGGGGCGCTATTCACTGGGTCTCGTCAACGCCTGCATCAGTGAGCCCCCGCCCACGCAAATGAAGCCGACACCGAACAGCAGAACCAACCCGCTTGGCAACACATTGTTTCGCATCGCTTCCAACGCCCCAGCCCCCAGAAAGGCAAAACCGGCCAGGAATTCAAACAACGCCGGCCGCGCGACCGGCAGGCGGTATGCTGCCGTCCGCCACGATTGGTCCGTCGCGGCGGCGATGTCGTACTTCGGTGTCCGCCGGAACGGCGTTCGATGTCCTGCCAGCCCGCGCACGACTGCCATCGTCTGGCTCAAAGCGATACCGGCACCGAGGATCATGATGGCAGGTACGAGCAGGAGCCGCTTACCCCAGCGACCGCCACGCGCTTCCGCGGTGACACCATAAAAGAATCCCAGCGACCCCATCGCGAATGTAAGGAGAGCCCCGTCCACGGCGAGCACCCAACGCGCAGCGAGCGAGTCAGCCGTCAATCCAACCGCGAGGCCAGCCAGTGTAACGAATGCCAACAATGGATACGTGAAGTGTGTCAACAGGTGCCACGTGGCCTCTCGCTTGATGCTGCGAGGCAGTCGGGCGCGAAGAATGATCGGAAGCAACTTGCGTGCCGACTGGGCCCCGCCCTGCGCCCAACGTTGTTGTTGCTGCCGGTACGCGGCAATCTCGACGGGCAATTCAGCTGGCACGGCGACATCGTCGCGGTATACGAAACGCCACCCGCGCAGCTGTGCGCGGTACGATAGGTCCAGATCTTCCGTCAGGGTGTCCGCCTGCCAGCCGCCAGCGTCTCGGATCGCCTGCTTACGCCAAACGCCGGCCGTGCCGTTGAAGTTGAAGAAGAATCCTTTCGCGGCTCGCACACCGTGCTCGAGTGTAAAGTGTGCATCGAGTTGGAGCGCCTGCGTCTTCGTAAGCAGAGAATGATCCTCATTGATGTGGCTCCAACGCGCTTGAACCATTCCCACGTCGGCGCGGTCGAACTCACCGACGATCCGACGCAGGAAATCAGGATAGGGGATGAAGTCCGCATCGAAGATTGCGACGAGGTCGCCGGATGCCTTTGCCAATCCCTCCGCCAAGGCCCCCGCTTTGAAACCCGTGCGCACCGCCCGCCGCATGTGATGTATCCGAACCCCACGATTGCGCAGCTCACGGACAACTCGCGCGACGACATCCGACGTCGCGTCCGTCGAATCGTCCAACACCTGCACTTCGAGCAATTCCTTGGGATACTCCAGCGCTGCCAGCGCCCGAATTGCCCGCTCGGCCACGTAGCGCTCGTTGTACAGCGGCAATTGTACCGTCACCGACGGCCATGGCTCCGGAGCGCACTCCGCCCGCCGCCTGAAGCGCCGACGCACCAGGCGGCGGTATTCGCGTGCCAGGTACAAACGATGCAGGCCGAATGCCGACAAGAGCATCGAAGCACCGACGTGCAGGGCGATGAGAACGAGGATGGTTACAACCTCCAATGTGGGTTTGAAGTGAGAGGTGAGAAGTGAGAAGGCCCCGCCCCCCACCCGGATGCGGGCCCTCTCACTTCTCCCTTCTCACCTCTCACACCTTTGCCAGCCAACTCCCACCGTCTACAACGATAATCGAACCGGTTATCCACGCCCCCGCCGGGCTGGCGAGGTACACAACCATGTCCCAATGTCTTGCGGCGTCCCAAGGCGCTTTAGGGGAATCTGGTCCTTCAACCGATCGTCCAGATTGACCGCATCTCGATGCACGGCGGAGGACGCGAACGCCTTGCGTGCGCCTTCCGTCAGAATGGGCCCCGGGGCGATCGCGGTCACCGTGATGTTGTCTCCGGCCCACTCTACTGCCAAGGTGCGGGTCAACGCGTCCACGCCGGCCTTGGCCGCTGTGGCGTGCGCCATGAGGGGCCTTTCATCGCTGGGTAGACAGCCTGGCTTCCGAAAAAGGTCCAAACAAATCTGTCTCGACCACGGCGCGCCACCCGTTGGGAGTTAAAGCCGCTGACGGAGCATAGAAGTTCCCCGCGGCGTTATTGACCATGACATCGATCCTGCCCAGACGTCCCAGCGCCCCTGTGCCCCTGTGCCCCTGTGCCCCTGTGCCCCTCTCTGCCTCTCCTGCCTCCGCCGCCCCCTCCGATGCCCCCGGATCCTGTCCTGCCGCCCCCGCCCACCCGGCCCCCCCCGCGCCCCCCACCCAACAATACC
>JAPULP010000394.1 GCA_027294815.1 Gemmatimonadota bacterium
CGCAGCATGTCCGCAACCGACATGCCCATCTCACAACACGCCCCGGCGGTGCGGATCATCGGGGCCACGACGTCTATTCCCCGGTCTAATGCATGTACGGGGCCTACCGTCGTCGCCTCCTCCCCAGTACCCAACCACGCCTTGGATATCACGCCCTGCCTGACCCACCGCTTGAGCATGACATCGTGTAGTCGGGTCCGCACCATGCCCCGATACAGATCGAGCTGCTTCTCGCGGCCCAGGCTCTCTACGACGGCCTTCCTGTCGGAATCCCTTGCCCACGTCTCCGCAAATTGCCGGACGAGATCCGGATCAGGTTGCCAGTCGACGTATTCAGGAGGATCGAAAGCAGGGAACCTTTTCATGGCCTCGAAGTTTCATCACCGTTAGATTCCTGTCTCAAAATCCCAAAGCACATTTGCAGGAGCAAGACAATGATACTAGCTTGCCGGGCCGCCAAGAGTTTGCAGGGTATTGCCGTGGGTACGATCCTGGTGGGAGCCGTGACGGCGTGCCAACCGGCCGGTGAAGACCCCCCAGGCGAATTCGCGTCCGACTCGCCCCCGGAGGTCATCGCCGACTCCCTGATCGGTCTCTGGATCGACTCTCTTGGTGGCATGGAAACCTACCGCAACTTCGAGTCGGCGTCATACACGATCACTACCGTCATCTACGACACACTTTCGGGACGAGTCAAGCGAGCGCGGCCCAGATACGTGTGGATCAAGAAAGGCCCCTATGGCCAGGAAACACGCGTGGAGCGTTGGGAGGGCGACGACTTCATCGTTCAGGGATTCAACGGCAGAGACGAGTGGGCCACACTCAACGGCAAGTTCCTGCCCGATACCGCGAAGGATTGGCGTGAGACGCGCTACGTCGCGGCAGACCTCTTCTATTGGCCCGGCCTGCCCTACAAGCTGCGCGACGACGGCGTTTTCCTCCACTACCGCGGAATGTCTGACCTCCCAGGCGCCGTTCTTAGCACCGATCCGGCGGAGGCCGTTCCCTCCACAGGAGTGGCGCAGTATCACGCCGTCGGCGTCACTTTTGGAGAGGACATCGGCGATCACCAGGATACCTGGCACTATTACTTCCAGCCTGGTGAAGCGTTTCCTACGGAGGTCACCTACGTCGAGGAGGGCCGCGAGAACGTCAATCGCCTTTTTTGGGGGGAGACCAGACGAGTAGGAGACATTCGCTATCCGGTCGTCGCCCGGCGAGACTGGATAACACCTTCCGGCAAGCGCACCAAGGCACTAGTCGTGTCGGACTTTGTCATCAATCCAGACATCGCTCAGTCGATGTTCGAAAAAGGCGGCTTTGTTGTGAGCAGGGAGCAGTGAGCGGGCCCCACCCCGCCCCGATTCTGGGTGGGGATGGGTGGCCCGCTCCCCGCTCCCCGCTCCCTCAAGTGGATGGGTGGCCGGCTCCCTCAAGTGGATGGGTGGCCGGCTCCCCGCTCCCTGCTCCCCGCTCCCCGGTCACAGTTCGGTACCACAGATAGAACAACACGGCAATGCCGGCCATCATGATCCACGCGCTGCCCACTTTCATCACCGCGCCAGCCAGCTGTTGGTCGTCGATGGCGGATGTCCCTGGGATCGGCGGCGCCAGCTCGTACAGGGCGTACACTGGAAACTTCGCATAGAGCATTACGAGGGTGGGCGGACGGATCAAGAGACCGTTCAAGGCGAGATAACCGATTTTGGGTAGGAACGAGAATCTCGGTCTTGCGGGAACGGGCGCTACTATCGGCCACCAGAAAACGATCCCGCCTGCCAGCCACGCAATATCGAGGGCAAACGAACCAAGCTGCGAGGTCATGAGCGCATCGACGACCGAGGGCCAGTGGCCCACCGTCATCACCACGTTGAAAACGAAGAACGCCATGAGCGGCTGAGTGACCTTTTCCAGAAGCCCCCAGACGCGCGGCCGTCTCTGCAGAGCGGTAAAGCTGGCGCGGGGAAAGCCGGCGAGTAGCAGCGGTGGCGCCACCAGGGCGATGAGCAGGAACTGGAGGACATGGACGCTCGCGAGGTAGGACGCCCCCAGTGTTCCCAGCGGCCAATCCAGCGCCGCCCAAAGCACCAGCAACCCACTCGAGAAGAAAGCGGCGTGACGGCCGCGATCCGAACCGTCGAGACGTCTCAGGTGCAGGAAGTAGGCGATGGCCATCGCGAGAATGAACAGCCAGACACCAACGTATGGTCTCCAGGTCCAATCCCACGCGACGGTCTCCGACGAACACCACCACCGCATCCGTGACTCTCAGACCCTCAGCATTGGGGATGGCGATCTAGAGCAGGTCAGCTAACGCCGTGCCAAACTCCTTGGCGCTGGCGTAGCGGTTGTCTGGATTCGCCTCCATCGACTTGGTCAGCACCTTTTCCAACTGGGCGGGGAGATCGGGTCGGTGCTTGCGGAGTGGTGTGGCAGTACCGCGCAGCCGCGCAATCATCATTTCCTGCGCCGAGCGGCCCTCAAAGGGCAGCTTGCCGGTGAACATCTCAAACGCTAGGATGCCGAGGGAATACACGTCGCTGCGCGCGTCGATGTCCTTGCCTCGGACTTGCTCCGGGCTCATGAACTCAGGCGTGCCCAGAACGATTCCCGTCGCGGTGAGCTTCTTCATGGCCGCCGAGCCACGCACTTTTGCGAGACCGAAATCCATGATGACGGCACGCTCAGAACCGCCCTCCTTGACGATCATGACGTTTTCCGGTTTGAGGTCCCGGTGCACGATTTGGAGCCCGTGCGCATGGTGCAGCCCGTCGCACATCTGTGTGAGGAAAGGAATGGACACTGCCAGCGACATGGGGCCATCCTTCGCCTCGCGATCCGACAGCAACTCTCCTTTGAGATATGGCATAACCAGATAAATTAGGCCGCTCTCTGTCTCTCCGAGCCGCAAGATGTTGCACACGTTGGGATGATTCAGTCGCATGGCGAGACCCGCCTCGCGGCGAAGCCGCTGCATGGCCGTTTCGTCGGTGAGCAGCTTGGGTGTCAGCACCTTTACCGCCACCGAAGTGCCCGTGTTCAGCTCTCGGGCCTCATAGACGTAGGCCATCCCGCCTTCGCCCACCCGACGCAGCACCTGGTAGCGTCCATCGATGATCTGATCTTGGAGCGTGGCCGCTTCATTCGATCCCGGTCCGCTCTTCCGCTTCACCGCGGCTCTCACCAGCGTTCCCGAAACCTCGGGGTCATTGCTGCCCAACTTCTTCGCTGGCCCTCCGCCGGCAACGTCTACAAGTGGACTCCCGTCGCGCGGGCAGAACCGAGCGTCACCAGCATAAACGGTCTGGCACCGCGTACAGCGGCGTCTCATTGACGCACCTTGTTGCGTCCCGCCTGCTTGGCACGATACAGCGCTGCATCCGAGCGTGCTATCATCTCCTCGGTTGAGATCTCTTCATTACTGTTAATTGTTGCCACCCCGATCGATATCGTCGCGTGGAGAGGTTCGCCGACTTCAGTAAAATCGGTCTTCGCGGCACGCTCACGGAACCGCTCGGCAGACGCTGTTCCACCCTCGAGATCTGTATCCGGCAAGATGACCGTAAACTCCTCGCCACCATAGCGCGCAACAATATCTGTTTTACGGCATCGGTCACGTAAAATAGCAGCAACACGACGCAAAACTTCATCGCCAACGCCGTGGGAGAAACGATCGTTGATGCGCTTGAAATGATCGATATCCGCTAATGCGATCGTGA
>JAPULP010000395.1 GCA_027294815.1 Gemmatimonadota bacterium
CAACGACCAATTCTTCCGGTTCGTCGACGAGTGCCGTCGACAGGGCGTCACCGCGCCGATCATCCCCGGGCTCAAGATCCTCAGGACCAAACGACAGCTCACCAGCATCCCGAAATTCTTTCACTGCGACATCCCGCCCGCGCTCACCGACGAAGTCTCGGCAGCCGCGCCCGACCGTGTTGGTGACGTGGGTGTCGCCTGGGCGATCGAGCAGGGCCAGGCACTGCTCGCCGACGGTGTCCCATCGCTGCACTTCTATGTGATGTCGAGCGCAACCGCAGTCAACCAGGTCCTGGACGGCCTCGACCTCTAACGTCCCTTGCCGACCCACTTACCGCACATGCTTGGGTGTACCCCATGGTTCACGAACGACGAATAGGCACAGATCGCTAGGCCTCGGTCAACTCCCTTGGGAGGCTGGAAGATCGAGCGCTGGATTCCGGTCGAAGAAGTCGAACGGCCTCAGTGCGAACTCGTTCCAGATCGTTGGAGTCACCGGCCAATCTTCTGCGCGAGGCGCATGGTGAAACCCGAGCGTGTACCAGAGCACTAGGTCGGTGTTTTCGATTGGACGATCTTCGCTTGTCCACATCGGAAGCCCGTCACCTCCGGTGCTCTGATTGGGGTACGTGCCCGCCGCATACCGCTCCTCGGGGTCATACGGCGTCACCCACAGGTGGTCGTCGGTGAAACCGGCGCGCCGCTGCGGGAAATCATCCGGACTCAGCAACGAGACCGCGTTGGATCTGGCTTCTAGCTGATAGCTCACCGGGTTGCCAAGCGGCCCGAGAACGTTCGGGTTGATGACACGCCACAGCGTCGGCCGCTGCATGTCGATCACCATCTTCGCCTCGTCCTCGGAATCAGCGGATATCGACTCAACGACCCACACGCTCTTCCTGCCGTCCTCGGAGTCGACCCGTTCCGTTTTCAATCGCTCGGAGACGAGGGTGTTCTGCTGCCCATCGACGTCAAGGTCAAGACGAAACGAGAAGAAGTGGTCGTGGTTTGTTGCCACCGTGTTTGCTGCAACCAGATGCCCGTAGGCCGTATCAAGACCGCTATCGCTGTCGGCGCCGCTACTGCTGACGGCCCTCACCTGCGGGACACCGGTTGCTCCGACGTCAACCTTGATCGTCCCGTCCTGCCGGAACACCCAGTCGAAGACGTAGTCGTAGTTCCCGATCGCCGAGATGCTCCGCAACACGAGGTCGGTGGCGGCGCGGACCTCGTTACTCCCTGTCACCGCTTCGTAGTGGCGCCAGGCGATATCCCCGGTGAAGCGCTCGAACAAACATGCAACGTTCCCCTGCGTGTAGGGCGCTCCCGAGTCGTCAACGAACACCGCGTCGAAGAACACGGCATTGCCCGGACAGTCCAGCCCCGGGTGGAGCGGGACCGCCAACCGTCCTACTCCATTCTCTCCGGCGTCCAGGTACGTCCTGAAAAACCACCCAACATCGGGATCCATGTAGGGGATAAAGATCTCGGACAACGAGCCTTGGTACAGGATCGAGCGCCGCTCTCCGCCGTCGTCGTAGCTGACCAGTGAAACGACCGTTCCGAGGCGGGGATCGGTCCGGAAGTGAAAACGCCACTTCTGCCAGGTCACCTCGCGGCCATCGATCTGAAAGCTCGGTCCTCCAGGTTGTTCGATCGAGATGGCGTTGGGCGCTTCTCGCAACGCCCCCACCGAGGCCTCGGCGAGATCGACCGCTGCGTCTGGGATCGGCACCGGGCCGGTGTCGATGAGCCTGACCAGCTCGCGGGCGTTGAGGTCGACCACCGCGGTCAATCCTTCGATGGGTCGACCCCAATAGTTGCCTGCTCCCGACGGTGCGTAGCAGACCGCCTTGACCAGCCGCTTTCCCTCGTCCTCTTCGATGCCGAAGTAGCCGGCGGGGTTGGGGACACACACCACGTCGCCGAAGTCCTCGACGCCTCGCTCCCTTGCCGCAACCTGCCACTCCTGGTTGCCGCGAACGATGGTTTGCATGAGTGCGTACTCAACGGTAGGGAGCAATCCGGGCTGTACGTCGTCGATCTGTTCCCACGACAGCACCTCCCCGGCGAGGGCGTCGACGATGGCCTCGAAGGTGTCGGGTCCCTTCTTGACGATGGCGAAGGCCAGCCGGGGCACCGGGTCACCGGGGTTCCATTCCAGGACCTCGTCCTTCGGCGGCTCTTGGAGCGTGAGGAGGGGGTAGAGGGCGGCGCCGTCGACGTGGCCCGCCTCGGTCAAGGCGGTGACGGCTGCTGTGTACTCGTTCTCCGTGAGAGGATCGAGCGGATGCCCGACGACCTCGGTGGCATACCCCGGGCTACACGCGGCGATACCCAGGGCGGCTGCTACAAAGAGCGACAGATAGGCCAGCGGTCTTGTCGCCAGATTGATGAACGGCCACTGATTGTGCATGCGCTTTCCTCACTCAGCTCATTGGGAACAACGGAGGCCATGATGCCACCGGGCACAGAGAACCTCCCCGGTTGATGAACCGGGGAGGTTGCTCATGCTTAGTCGTGTCGACGAGCGCGAACGCTCGACGGTCACGTATTGTCGATTAGAACGTTCCCGGCGGACACGCTGGTGTCACTCCACCGGCGTCAGCACGCGGGACGAACCCGGTGTCTGAATAGGTGACCCCCGAGAGATCGGAGCTCACCACGTTCGAGGCGTCAGTGCCTTCCGGGAACACGTTGTTGAAGTCACACGCTGGCAACTGGATGTCGCCGTGCCGTAGATGGCCGTTCAACGCTGGCGCCGGCAACTGCTTGACCACGCCCCTGTGGGCGACCTGGATCTCTCCTGCGGGCACGTGTGCCTTCCCAAATGCGACGCCGCCTGAGGCGGCGAGCACCAGCATCACTACCAGGATGAAGGAAAACATGATTTGTCGTTTATGTCGTTTTTGCATCGGTAAGAACCTCCCTCCGATGCTTCCTATGAACGCTTGCGCTCTCGCTATGACCTGGGTCCGCGTCGCACTCGCGTTCGACGTGAAATTTCACACGAGCCGGACTGGCTCGGTGGCGGGCCAGCAGCGTGACCCGGAATCCTCCCCTCCGCCCAAGCTGGCAATCGTGCCGTCGCCGAGGCTACTCGTCACAGAACCGTTCCTCGATTCCGTCCGTACCCCTACTAGTACGACGACCAGCCCGATTCGGTTCTTTCCGGGCTAGCCGAAATGAGGGACGATGAGGACTGACGGCCGAGGAGAATGGAACGGCGCTGGAGTACGCCAACTGGCGCTGATGTCGGGACGGCGCGAGCATGACGGCCATGCCACGGTTAGGACG
>JAPULP010000396.1 GCA_027294815.1 Gemmatimonadota bacterium
GCCGCCGATGATGACGACCTGGTGGCGTTGGGAATCGGTCCGTCCTCCCCAGATGACATCGGGCGATTCGGCTTTGGGAGCCATGACCGTCTTAAATCCTTTTGCTACAATAAGTTATGCGATCTATGCTGCGTTGGCATCGACGTTGCGTATCAAACTATCAAAACGCCTGAGGCCTAACAGCCGCAATGGCGAGAAAGCATTGAGCCGCTGCCCACCTTTGGCGGTTCTTCCCCCTCGAGCAGCCCTGTGTCTTGGCGCCCAGCCAATTCACGGGGCCGCATGTTTCGGGCTACTTTTGGGTGGTGGAGGTAGACAGGGTGTAGTTTCATTCCAGCCGAAACTGGAGCACATGTGAGCGTATTTCGTCTGTCTGTTGTTGCGGGATTGGCGGTATTGACGGGGGTGGCTTGCGCCGGAGATGGAACGGGTTTGGAGTTGGTGAGTGGGGTGGATCAAGTGACATTGTCCGGCGACGTCCAGCCAATTTTCACCAGCACCTGCGCGCTATCTGGCTGTCATGCGGGCACGAACCCCCAGCTTGACATGAACCTGAGCGAGGGACAGACGTTTGCGAACGTCGTAAACGTACCGGCGATGGAGTTGGCGACAATGAACCGGGTGACGCCCGGCCAGCCCAACAGCAGCTATCTGGTCCACAAGGTGCAGGGTACGCATTTGGACGAGGGTGGAAGCGGTTTCCAGATGCCAATAGGTCGGTCACCGCTCACCCAGACGGAAATCGATCTCATTCGTGCCTGGATCTCGGCGGGGGCGAAACAGAACTAATCTTGCTACCGATCATGCTCTTCAAGGAGATCGAATGGACCGTTACAAGTTTGTTGCTGTCATCGTTCTCGGGGGCAGCCTGTTGCGGCCGGGTGTACTGTCGGCCGAACGGGAACCCTATCTTGCCATTCGCACCGGGCTGAAGTGTTCCGCTTGCCATGTCAACCGCACCGGCGGGGGCATGCGAAACGATTTCGGCGCGGTGTATGCCGCTACGCTCCCCATAAGCACCGAGGGTTTTCAGTTTCAGAATCGCGCCCTGAACGATTTCATCAAGATGGGTGCCGATTTTCGACTGACGGGCTCGGCGCTCGTGTCCGGCCCGACGTCGCGGGACGCCGCTCCTCAGACCTCGTTGAATATCTATCGCGCCAACTTATACGTCGAAGCGAAACTCATCAGCGACAAGCTGACGTTGTATTTCGATGAGACAGTTGCACCCGGCGGCGCGACGTCGCGCGAGTTCTTCGCGCTCGTGGATATTCCGGCGATCGGTGGGTACGCCAAGGTTGGCACGTTTTTCCTGCCTTCCGGCCTGCGTCTCTTGGACGATGAAGAGTTCATTCGGAGGCTAACGGGATTTACAATGCTCGCGCCGGACCAGGGTATCGAAGTCGGCATCGAGCCTGGCGCGTTTCAGTTCCAGGCTTCCGTGACAAACGGCAGCCGGGGCGCAGCCGAGAACAATAGTGGAAAACAGGTCACCGGAACGGCGGCCTGGATCAGCCGATGGGTGCGTTTGGGGGCTTCCGCGTCACGCAACACCCAAAACGGATTGCACACCGATATCCTCGGCGGGTTCGGGGGCGTGCAGGTGGGTCGGTTGTCCCTGCTGGGTGAGGTCGATTACGTCCAGGGTGCCAGCGTCGAAGGCCAAAATGTGGACGAGCTGGTGGCGTATGGAGAAGGAAATCTCCTCATCCGCCAGGGGGTGAACGCGAAGGTCACTTTTGGGTTTCACGACCGCAACGACAACCGAGCGGAGGACGAGAGGACCCGGGCCCGGTTTGGCTTGGAAGTATTTCCCTTTCCTTATTTTCAGATCTCGGGCTTCTATCTGATGAGAAAGGACATTCCGGAGGACCGCCGGCTGGCCCTCCCACAGCGTGATGAGGTCTTTATCGAGCTGCATCTCATGTTTTGAAGAGTAGCGCCTCGGTGCTTCCGGTTTTTCCCCGGTAGACCAAGCGCGTACGCCAGTACATTTTTAGGTCGCTTTTCTCAACTTGGACCAATCAAGAGCACGGTGGGGATCGTTCTCACCTCGTGATACAGGAGTGCATGGGCAATGAATGGTGACATTCAAGTACCGATTCCGGTCAACGAACCGATCCTGCCCTACACACCGGGCAGCCCGGAAAAGAGAGAGCTGAAGGAAAAACTCGATTCGATGGCCGGGGAGGAGATCGAGATCCCGGCGATCATAGGCGGGAAAGAGATCTACAGCGGGGACTTGGTCGATGCGACGATGCCGCATTGTCACCAACACAGATTGGGCCGGTGGCATCGGGCCGGCCGCGAGCATGTTGAGGAAGCTATCAAAGCCGCTGCCGAGGCCCGTGAGGAGTGGTCACGATGGGATTGGGTCGATCGCGCGGCTGTGTTTCTGAAAGCCGCGGATCTGCTTGCCACCACGTGGCGCTCCACGCTCAACGCGGCCACAATGATGTGTCAAAGCAAGACCGCCCACCAAGCGGAAATCGACGCAGCGGCGGAGCTCATCGACTTTTACCGGTTCAACGTCCACTTCGCCGAGCGCCTGTACAAAGAGCAGCCGTTATCGCCTGCGGGCATGTGGAATCGGATCGAGTATCGGCCCCTCGAAGGATTCGTGTTGGCGGTCACGCCATTCAACTTCACGTCCATCGCCGGCAACCTGCCGACGGCGCCCGCGATCATGGGCAACACCTCCCTCTGGAAGTGCGCGTCGTCTACGGTGTACACCGGCTATTACCTCATGAAGTTGTTCGAAGCGGCCGGGTTGCCGCCGGGGGTCGTCAACTTCGTGCCGGCGAGCGGATCGACGATCAGTGACGTCACGTTGAATCATCCGAGCCTCGCGGGGATTCACTTCACCGGATCGACCCAAGTGTTTCAAACCATGTGGCGAACCGTTGGCGCCAACATCGCTGACTACAAGTCATACCCGCGTGTAGTAGGCGAGACGGGCGGCAAGAATTTTATTATCGCGCATCCGAGCGCGGATCCCGACGCGTTGCTCACGGCGATCATTCGGGGTGGCTTCGAATACCAGGGACAGAAGTGCAGCGCAGTATCACGCGTGTATGTCCCGAAGCGCCTGTGGAGCAGGTTGAAAGACGGGCTGGTATCGGCTGTCGAAAACATTGCAATGGGTGACCCCGCCGATTTCCGCAACTTCATGTGTGCGGTTATCGACCGGGCCGCGTACACGAGCATTACGGAATACATCGAGTATGCACGCGAGTCGGGCGATGCCGAGATCATCGTCGGCGGTGATGCAGA
>JAPULP010000397.1 GCA_027294815.1 Gemmatimonadota bacterium
ATTGTCTGGTGATCGTTGGGACTGAGGGGGACGGGGAGGGGGAGGTTGGTCGCACAATCCCGGGTGCCGGGGTTCCCGGGGGCACAAAAAACGGTGGCGGCCTGAGAGAGCGCCCAACAAAGGGCATGCTCCCGGCCGCCACCGCCGACGACGAGTATCCTCACTTCTTCGTAGCGTCTTTGAAGGCTTGGGTGAAACTCTCTCCGGCCTTTTTGGCCGCGTCGAACATTTGTCCCACCGTCTCCTTGATCTCGTTCTTGTAATAACCAGCCGCCTCGCCGATGTCGTCCGTCAACGGCCGCTCCTCTTCCTCGGCGCCGCGATGCGTGTACTCACCGTCAACCACGATCTTGTCGTACGCGCCTTCGTCGATCCACTTCTGCAACTCGGCGGCCCGCATCGAGCTGAAGGGATGATCGAGATCGAGCGTGTTCAAGATTTTGTAGATCGTATCCAGCGGTCCGCCACCCTCGGCGTATTCTTTTGCCTGTTCCATGTACGCGTCCAAATCCATCTCACTCGCCTGGCCGCCTCCGGCGAACTTCATGTTGAGGCGCAGCGCGTCTTCATGGTTCTGACACGCCAGCAATCCAGCGCGGTCGGCGGACAACTCGCTCTTGCGGTACCACTCCATCAAGGCCAGGCGGATGGGGAGCAAGGCGATTCCCGCCAGGAACGGCAGGTTGGCAAAGCCGAACAGGATGATGAGGTAGAGAATGGTGTGGTAGAGCGCGTGCCCGCTCATCACGTGTCCCAGCTCGTGTCCCAAGACCACTCGTTGCTCATCGTCGTTCAGAAGACTCATCGTGCCCGAGTGCATGACGATGAAAGGTTCTTCGAAACCGACCGCCATCGCGTTGGCGACCGGCGTCTGGGAGACGTACAGCTCAACCTTGTCTTCCCAGTCGAGGGTGGTCTGAACCTCGGTCAGCATGCTGTGGAGCTTGGGAAATTGTTTCGGGCCAACCTTGACCGCGTTTGCCTGGAAGATCAGCCGGATTCCCTGCTCCCCGCCGATGAAGGACAGGATTCTCTTGACGGCTGTATCGAACCCGGGCACGGCGCGAAGGCCCTGTAGGGTGGCTCGGTCGGCTGGATGCTCCCAGCTCACGGGCGCGATCCCGGTAAGAATTTTGCGTGGCCGGTCGGTGGGAACGCCTGTCATGTGTGCCTCCAGATTTAAAGTGCGGGCAGACTCTTAAAGTAACTACCGTGCCCTCCTGTACGCCGTAGTGGAGACGGCGGTTTCAGGGCGTCACCGATTCCTACCCCACCGCATGCATGGCCTGTTCCAAGTCCGCTACGAGGTCGTCGGGATCCTCGATGCCTACAGAAATCCTTAGCAATCCGAGGGTCAAACCCATGGATTCGCGCAAATCCTGCGGAACGGAGGCGTGGGTCATGGTAGCCGGGTGCCCGATGAGGCTTTCGACCCCCCCGAGCGATTCGGCCAATGAGAACAGCTCCGTCCCTTCCGCCACGGTGCTGGCGTTGTCCAGCGACCCCATGTCGAAGGAGATCATTCCTCCAAACCCCCGCATCTGCGAGCAAGCCAACGCGTGCTGTGGATGGTCCGGCAGACCCGGGTAGTAGACGTGTTTCACACTAGGCTGCTGCGTCAGCCACTCGGCAACGCGGCGGCCGTTCTCGTCGTGTTTCTTCATGCGGAGCACCAACGTCTTCGTGCCCCGCAAAGTGAGCCAGCAATCGAACGGGCCAGGCACAGCGCCGGCGGCGTTTTGTAGGAACGCCAATCGCTCCGCGACCTCGTCGAGAGAGGTGAGTACAGCGCCTCCCACGATGTCGCTGTGTCCGTTGATGAACTTGGTGGTCGAATGCACGACGATGTTTGCACCGAGTGCCAGCGGCTGCTGAAAAATTGGTGTGGCGAACGTGTTGTCGACGACGAAGTACAGGTTCCTTGCGGCCGCGATCTCGCCGATGGCGCCGAGGTCGACCAGTCGCATCATCGGGTTGGTAGGGGTTTCGACGAACACCAACTTCGTGGCGGGCGTCATCGCGCGCTCGAAATTTGCCGGGTCACGTCCGTCGACGAACGTGAACTTCAACCCGAATCGCTCGAGAACTTGAACCATGAGACGATGAGTTCCGCCATATAGGTTCTCTCCCGAAACCACGTGATCACCAGCGGACAACAGTTTGAGAATCGCTTCGGTGGCTGCCATTCCCGACGAGAACGCAAAGCCGTGGCGCGCGCCCTCGAGTGAAGCCAGGTTCCTCTCCAACGCGTCCCGTGTCGGATTCCGCGTTCGTGCGTACTCAAAGCCTTTGTGTTCTCCGAGTTTCGGCTGCACGTAGGTCGAAGTTTGGAAGATCGGCGTCATAATTGCGCCGGTCGTCGGGTCGGGATCCTGCCCGGCGTGCACCGCGCGGGTCGAGATGTCGAATCGGAGGTCGTCGTCAGAGATGCGAGTCATTGGCATGTTAGGTGTGAGGCTAAGGCAAGCTAATACAGGAGACTAATGATTCTAGATTCTAGCAGGTTGCGGAAAAATTCATTGTGACACGCGTTTGTCCGGGTAAAACGACGGCATACCAGCGTGCGGTCCCCCATGGCCGCCCCCGCGATGCGGTCGGCGTGACGAATGCGGCCCAAACTGCCCCATCAGGGGCTGCCTCCGGCCAGGGTCAGGGTGCGTATCCGCATCAGATTGTAAACGGCGGCCGTGAACGTAAACACCCACCCGACGCGCGGGGTCCCGCGATGCCGGAGTTTGCGTAACAGCCCAAT
>JAPULP010000398.1 GCA_027294815.1 Gemmatimonadota bacterium
ATCACCGCGTCCACGCCCGACATGAGATCGTCGTAGTCGTAACCCGGATATGCGTGATGAATGAGGTTGCCGAACTCTTCACCGTAGCTCGTGCTTCCCCGGGGGTTGATGTATAGCCCCACATACCCGGCGGCGGCGTAGATTTGAATCTCGGCGGAAAAGCGGTCGCCATAGTTGGCGAACGGTCCACCATGAATCTCGAGCAGTAGCGGGTACTTGTTATTGGGATTGAAGTTCGGTGGCTTGACGATCCATCCCTGCACGCGACGACCGTCGTGCGACGATTCATACCAGATCTCCTCGACGGCGCCCAACTCTTTGTGACCGAACAAGTCATCGTTGAGCCGAGTGATCCGCGTTCCCTCAGTAGACCCACTTCTACCCACCGCGACATCGGCTGGATGGTCGGGTGTCGAATGCGTGTACGCGAAGCGGCCGTTTTCGGAGACCGAGAACGCGCCGCCGGCGTACGGCCTGCCGAGTGAGAGTCCGCCCACGTTATCTACGTATGTCTCGACCCCGCCGTCTAGCGGCGCGTGCGCGATGCTGGTGTTTCCTTCACTGTCGTACTGGAAATAAAGGCTTCGGTTGTCGGCGCTCCATTTGGGTTGAGCCACGTCGCGATCGAGATCCCGCGCGAGCATGCGCTTTCCGCTGCCGTCACGATTCATGACGTACAGGTGCGTGACCTGGTAGCCTTGGTGTCTGTCGTCGTAGCCCAGGTAGGCAATGCGCCGTCCGTCGGGGGACACGATGGCGTTGTTGTCCGGTCCGTACCGGTCGGTGAGTACGCGCAACGAGCCGTCTTCAAGCGACAACTCGTACACCTCGGAATTCCTTCCTTCGTATTCCCAGTTGTCGTGACGGTTCGCCGAGAAGACCAATCCCTTGCTGTCGGGCGTCCACGAGGGTGTGCCGCCGTGGTTGAACGAGCCCGACGTCACCTGCCGTGGCGTGCCCCCATCGGCAGGCAAGACGAACAGGTGCGTGTAACCTTCCTCGACGAAGCCTCGGCCGTCGGCGCGATACTGCACACTCTCGATGTACCGCGCGGGTGCTGCCCATTCCGCACCTTCCGGCTTTTCAGGCAAGGTGACAAACGGCCGCTTTTCACTGGGAACAAACATCGAGAACGCGATCCAGTGACCGTCGGGCGACCAGGTCAGACCGCTGGGAGACTTCGTGAGCTGGGTCAGCTTCGCGACTTGGCCGGTTTCCATCCACCGCACGTAGAGCTGGGTCGAACCCTCTTCATTTGACGCATAGAGCAGCCGATCCCCGTCCGGTGACCAGCGGGGTGAGTTGTAGTTGTGATTGCCCGTCGTAATCGGCCGGACGTCGGATCCGTCATAGTTGACGATCCACAGGTTGGACCGCTGCCGATCTTTCATGATGTCCATGAAGTTCCGCACGAAGACGATCCTACTTCCGTCGGGTGAGATTTCGGGACTTGATGCGAACTCGAGCTGGAACACGTCTTCTAGCGTGAGCCGTCCGTTGTCATCCTGACCCTGACGCACGATGCCTGAGGCCCATGAGGGCAGTGCCAGGGAGAACAATGCTGCGAGCGCCAAATAGCGGCTGGTCTTCATAAGGCCATCCTCTCCGAGGGGTCGTCTGGTGGCGATAACGGGTCGTAAGATAACGCACTCTTACAACTAGTCTCAACCGGTCTCTTTTTGTTTGCCACAGAGGACCCGGAGGGCACAGAGCCCCACGCACACCCCTGTGCTTTTGTTGTCTCAGTTCAAGCCATGAGTTGGGAAGACGGGCGTCGCAGAAAAAAAGAGAGCGGGGCTGGGTCGGGCTCTGTGCGCTCTGTGTCCTCTGTGGCTGAGTAAGCTAGCGACGCGCGGAGCCGCATGGTAAGGTTCTCGGATGACTCGAATGACAACTTCGATTCCGATGGCGGCAGCGTTGCTCACGATTGCTGCACACCTAGCTCCAGCACCAGTTGGTGCGCAGGAAGACCCGATGGCGCTCATCGTGGCGGTCGCAGGGGGCGACATGGCGACGGTGGTCGCGTTGTTGGACCAAGGGGCGACCGTGAACGGCCAAGCGGAGACCGGCTACACGGCACTGATGGCGGCGGTCGCGCAGGGCCACACGGAAATCGTTGAAGTGCTCCTGGCCCGCGGCGCTGCGGTAGACACCCGCTCCAACGACGGTTGGACGGCGTTGGCGCTCGCCGCGTACCACGGTCATGCGCCCATTGCGGTACAACTTTTGCAACATGGTGCCGATGCTCGTTCCAGGAACGACAAAGACGATTCTGTCTTGCGTCAAGCGATCGCCGGGGGCCATACCGAGGTCGTGCGGTCGCTGTTGGAAGCCGGCGCGGATCCCCACGAGGTCGACGGCCGCGGGCTTCCAGCGGTGATCGATGCCGCGATCGCTGGACATGTTGGTGTGGTCACCGCGCTTCTGGACCACGGCGCGGATCCCGATGTTCAGGCTGGTTCCGGCATGACGGCCTTGATCAGTGCGATCGTCGGTGGTCGCGAGGAAGTCGCGGCGGTGTTGCTCGCCAAAGGAGCTGATCCAGACATACCAAATGCCGCCGGTTCAACCGCATTGCTCGTCGCGAGCGTGAGCGGACACGCCGGTCTCGTCGACACGTTGCTCGCTCACGGTGCCGAGGTAAACGCGGCGACCGAAGTCGGTCTGACATCGTTGATGCTGGCGTCTCTCGAGGGATATGTGGACATTGTCAGGTCGTTGCTTGCCCGAGGCGCCGATCTCAATGTCGGCGACCCCGACGGTGCAACCGCCTTGACTGCGGCAAGACTGAACGGCAATGCCGATCTGATCCGGCTGCTCGAAGAAGCGGGGGCAGAGCCGGAACGCGTGGTTACGCCTGATGTCGCGCCTATCGATTCGGCTGCCGTGTCCCAGGAACAGATCGAAACAGAGGTGGACGAGGCTCCGCAGTTGGTGTCTGCACCGTCGCTCAGGTATCCCGAGATGCTGAAGCAAGGCGGGTTCGAAGGTGAAGTGGTGTTGGCTTTCGTGATTGACACCACCGGCCACGTTGAGCCGAGATCGATACAGGTGGTGTCGTCGCCCCATCCGTTGTTTGAGGCCGCAGCGCGGGGGGTGATTCTTGGGAGCGTCTACCGACCCGCGCAGCTCCGCGGTGTTCCGGTACGTGCGCGGGTGCAGCAGCCGCTGTCGTTCACGATCCAGTAAGACGAGTGAGCACATAGAGAAACATCAAGGCTCTGGCAAGATGGGTCTTAGAGCGCAGTCGCGAAACCGAACTTCGTTTCCTGGGCGGGATTCAATGAACCCCATCGATCGTACCACATCAACTGGGTTGCGACGGCAGTCCTACTTACGGCGGCGTGTCACCCGTTAAGCCACAGAGCAAGAGTGGGCAGTAGGTAGTAGGCAGCGGGTAGTGAGTAGTGGTAGTAGACCGATGTCGTGAATGGCGAAGATTGTCCATGATGAAGCTGCCCACTGCCTACTACCTACTGCCCACTCCTAAACGCAGATCGCAGCATCGCTACCGCCGCATAGAGCACCACCACCACCACCAACCACCGCATCGCGTTCAGCGGTAGCGACTTCACGATGAATGCCGCGATGAGTACGGCGGGGATGCCGCCTAGCGCGAGTCCGATCGCCGGACGGAGACTGTATTTGTTGGCGCTGAGGAACCGCACGCTTGCGACCGGCATCAAGAACGCCGAAGAACCCATCATGATCGGGAACGCCATTGTCGGGTTCATTCCCAGCAGGCTCACCATGATCATGCACGGTGCGTAGTACCCCACACCAATCGTCATCAGCGACCCGAGCACGAAGCTACCGGTCGCGGCGAAGACGAGACTCACACCGCGCATGCCGGTCTCGGTTCCGCCGCCCGGAAAGATCCCGTAGATCGACATCACGAACGAGGCCGCGGCGACGAGCAACGCGACGCCCATCCCAATCTGGATCTTGCGGCGCGGCAAGCGCGCCACGACGCCTGCCCCCAACCACGCGCCGAGCACCGCCGCGGTGATCATCGAAACCAGGGTCGTCATGTCGATTTGAATGATGGCGATGAAGATGAATGCCTGGATGATGACCGGCGGCGTGTGCCCGATGTGCATCGTGCCCGGGATGTGCTCGTCGGATACGATGTTCTTGAGCTTATAGATCGACGTGGTGGGCGCAAACGAACCGATGCCGAGTGTGTCGAAAAAGTTAGTAACGAAGCCGACGGCCGATTCGAAAATTGAAGGACGTACATCCACGGTTCCCTGTTGACTGCTGCGTACCTGCTGAATCCAACGCACCAGGAACACCAAGCCGAGGACGCCGAGGGCGACGAACAGCAACGTGCGGACGGTAGGCATGGCTGGCTCCTTGGGATGGGAGGGGGACGCGGGTAAACCCGCGTATTTCAGATTCGAGATTCTAGATTCTAGAACGCAGATCGGTATTTCGGGGCGGTGAGTTCAATCTGAAATCTAGATTCTAGAATCTCGAATCTAGAATCGCTGTCCCCTAGTGCCCGCCCGTCCCCTTACAATCGGGACAGATGACCCATCCTGCAGGGCCGATCTCGTAAAACCCCTGCCCATCGCAGTTGGGACACCCCTTCTTGGTTTCGATCATGGTGCGGATTCCTAAGTTGAGTTGACGGCTTCGTGCAAGATGTTGCTGAGCGTGCGCAGGCGAAAGACCCGCTCCTCGCGGCCGGGGTCCGCGCTACCGGGGTGGGGCTGGGGGATCCGCGACCTCCAAAGCTTTAGCGTCATCCGCGGCTACATCCGGTCGGGAACCTCCATCCCCAGCAGGTCCAACACCAACTCCAACGCCCGCACACACAGCTCTGACAACCCGAGCCACGACGCCTGCCGGGCGGAGTCTTCTTCGCTGAGGATGTGGTGCTCGTGGTAAAAGCGATTGAACACGGTGGCGAGGCTAAAACCGTACTCGCACAGGTGATTCGGCGCGCGCCCGTCCCACGCGCGGCGCACCACGTCGGGCAGCTCAGCGAGTTTGAGCATCACGTCCCGATCGGCATCGGTTTCCGGCGGCAGTAGGTCACCGGGTTTGAGGCCTCGTTCCTCGGCTTTCCGCAGGATCGATTTCGTTCGGACCGTTGTGTACAACAGATAGGGCCCCGTCCGACCCTCGAACGACGAGAAGCGATCGAGGTCGAAGACGTAGTCCTTGATG
>JAPULP010000399.1 GCA_027294815.1 Gemmatimonadota bacterium
CGTTGTTGCGATCATGGCCGCCGTGGGATTTCTCGCCTTCCGTGGTACGACCATCATCGAGAGGTTTTTCGCCGGATGGTCGTTCGTGTTGTACGGTGTCTACATCGTATTTTTTGTTTGGTGTTTCGTGCGTTTCGGACCGGCCATCAAGGCGGGATTTCGCGCCGAGCCCCTCGGTACCGATTGGCTCGTCGCCGGCGTGGAGTACGCGGCGTACAATCTGGCGCTCATTCCGGCGATCCTATTCACCGTCCGCCATACGACGACGAGGCGAGAAGCGGTGGGAGCGGGACTCCTGGCCGGACCGATTGCGATGTTCCCGGCCCTGCTCTTCTATATGGCCATGGTCGGTCAATATCCACAGATTCTCGACGAGACCGTCCCCGCGAACTTCCTCCTCGACCTCCTCGGATCTCGAGCATTTCAACTGACGTTTCAGATCGTGCTGTTTGGTACTTTGGTCGAGACGGGCACCGGCATGATCCACGCGCTCAATGAGAGACTGGCCGCCCGGTTCCACGAGCGCGGCCTCGAGTTGCCACCCTCTGCCAGGCCCGTCATCGCCGTATTGCTGCTCATCGTCGGCGCCCTGGTGGCGAGCTTCGGGCTCATCGACCTCATTGCCAAAGGATATGGCACACTGACCTGGCTTTTCCTGTTGGTGTTCGTCGTACCGGTGCTCACGGTCGGGATCCGGAAAATCCGCATGGGTTCGATCTCGACCGCCGGCACGGACGCTGTCGGTTGAATTCGCCTGATTCCCCGGGCGTCGTTTTTCGCACGTTCGCCAGTCGCGCCGACTACGAACAGTGTGTAGTTCTGCAAAAGGCAACATGGGGACAGGATTTTCGGGAGTGCGTACCGACATCCATCCTGCAGGTCAGCCAGAAGGTGGGCGGGGTAGCAGCGGGGGCGTTCGACAAAGACGACCGTCTGATCGGTTTTATCTATGGTATCAGCGGACTCCGCGAGGGCCGGCCCGCCCACTGGTCGCACATGCTCGCGGTGCGCTCGGAATACCGCGGAACCGGCATTGGAACGAAGCTCAAGACGCTGCAGCGAGATCTGCTTCTCGCAGCGGGCATCGATGTGGCGTACTGGACTTTTGATCCGTTGATTTCCGGAAACGCCCACTTCAACATCAACCTCCTCGGCGCACGACCGGTCGAATACGTGGCCAACATGTACGGCGACGACACAGGGAGCGAATTACACAGCGGCCTCGGCACGGATCGACTCGTCGTTGAATGGAACCTCTCCGACACACGAGTGGCCGACATTCTTCGAAGCGAGGCCGTCACAACCGGCGCGCCGGCCGGAAGTGAAGCCGTCACCGACGCCGAAGCGTCGGATGCGACGAACGAGGTGGGGGCGGGGGCGTTTCCGACACCACCGTCGGTGCGCGTCGCAATCCCGCTCGATATCCAGAGCGTCAAGCAAGCCGACCTCGACCGCGCAGTGACTTGGCGGGCCGTCACACGCCAGGCCTTGCTATTCTACCTGGAACACGGATACCGCGTCGCCGGCTTCCTACGTGACGAAACCGCAGATCGGGGTTATTACTACCTCTCCACCGAAGACCAACTGGACCACACAGTATGACCGTAACCATCAAAACGTTGACCCTCCACGAGATTCGCCTGCAGCTGCGCGAGCCGTTTACGATCTCGTCGGGCACCATAAGCATGCGTCGGATTCTGCTACTCGAACTGACGAGCATGGAAGGGGCAACGGCTTGGGCGGAGTGCGTGGCCGGCGAGATGCCCAACTACTCGCCGGAAACAATCGACACTTGTGCGTTCGCGATCCGGGAATGGATCGCGCTCCGGGTCTTGGGACGCACATTCGACCACCCCAACGACGTGAGTCCGGAACTAGAACGCAATTTTCGCGGCCACAGGATGGCCAAGGCCGCCATCGAAATGGGCGTGTGGGCGCTGTCGGCTATTCACGACGGTGTGAGTCTTGCGGAACAGATCGGTGGTCAACGCGAAGAGATTGAGACCGGCATTTCACTCGGCATCGAGCCGACACCTGCGGATCTCGTAGAGCGAGCACGCGCCGCGTTTGAGGAAGGCTACCGCAAGGTCAAAATCAAGATACAACCCGGATCCGACATAGAGTTTCTGCAAGCGGCCCGTGACGCCGTCGGCAGTGACGCCGCCCTCATGGCTGACGCCAATAATGCGTACACGTCGGCGGACTTCGACCACCTCACGCGGTTCGACGAATTGAACCTCATGATGATCGAGCAGCCGCTGGCGTGGGATGACGTGGTGCAACACGCCGAACTGCAAAAACGTATGCGGACGCCGATATGCCTCGACGAGTCGATCACAGGTTGCGACCGTGCCGCGGACATGATAGCACTTGGCGGTGGCCGCATCGTCAACATCAAACCGGGGCGCGTGGGCGGTTTTTCGGAATCAATCCGTATCCACGACCTGTGCGCCAAGCATGGCATACCGGTCTGGTGTGGCGGCATGTTCGAAAGCGGCATAGGCCGCTCCTACAACGTCGCTCTCGCCTCGTTACCAAACTTCACCCTTCCCGGAGACTTGAGTCCCAGCGCGCGGTATTGGGAGCAGGACATAGTGACCCCAGAGTGGACGATGGACGGGGAGGGCCGGGTGAAAGTCCCGCGTTCCGAGCCAGGCATCGGCGTTACCGTCGACGTCGACCGGATCGCGGATCTGACCGTACGCCAAGAAACGATTTGTGAGTCACCGTGAGTTCGGCAACCAGCATACTCGAGGACGTGTTTTCCACTTCGGTCCGACAGGAATTGCTCGAGCTTCGCCACAACCTACATCGTCACCCGGAACTCGCATTCCAAGAAGAGCGGACGGCGCGTACGTTGCACGAATACCTCGGACGACTCGAGCCCAAGGTGCTCGCTCGCATCGCCGATACGGGGGTCGTAGCCCGTATCAAAGGTCGCGATCCGGATGCACCGGTCGTTGCGGTGCGCGGTGACATCGACGCACTCCCGATTCAAGAAGACACGGGCCTCGACTTTGCCTCGGTGAACTCGGGCGTCATGCATGCGTGCGGACACGACGTCCACGCAACATGGGCCGTCGGAGCCGCACATTTGCTCAGCCAACAACCTGCCGCTGGTGATGTGCTCATCGTCTTGCAACCCGCCGAGGAAACCGGCCGGGGGGCTTCCAAGATCTTGGAGAGTGGAGCGCTCGACGACGCAAGTGCGATCTTCGGCGCCCACGTGGATCGCCGGTTTGCCGTCGGTGAGGTAGTCGCCGACGTCGGGCCGCTCGCTGCATCGGCGGACACATTCTCCATCGAGTTGGTAGGTAGTGGAGCGCACGGTGCACGCCCGCAGGAAGGTATCGACCCCATCGTGGGAATGGCTTCCTTGATCACCGAACTCCAAATCATCGTAGCACGGCGCATCGATCCAGGCACGGCAGCCGTCGTCACCGTTGGAACCGTGCAAGCCGGGACAGCCCCCAACGTGATCCCGGGCACCGCATCCCTCTCCGGCACGCTGCGCGCGATCGAACCGGAGACGCGGGCCAAGCTGCACGACGAGCTTCGAGCGGTCGCCGAGCACACAGCCGCGGCCCATCACTTGGAAGTCGCCGTCGATATCGAGCACGGCACGCCGCCCATCGTCAATCCAGAGGAGCCCGTTGCTTGGGCCCGTCGCGCCGTATCGTCACTCCTCGGCGACGAGGCGTTGAAGCCCCTCGGCACGGTGAATATGGGCGGTGAGGATTTTGCCTTTTACATGGAGAAACTTCCCGGCTGTTTCCTTCGCATCGGGGCCAGGGAACAGGGCGGCAAAGTCATCCCGGGTCACAATCCGAAGTTTTACGCCGCCGACGAGAGTATCTTTGTCGGTGCGGCGGTCCTTGCGGAGACGGCCAGGATTGCGTCCGAAGCGCTTCGCTAACCCAACCCGAGCTATTCATGTCGAACGAGCCATTGGCCAAGTTCCCGGTGGTGATTGAGATCCCCGTGCAATGGGGGGAGATGGACGCCTACGGGCACGTCAACAATACGGTAGTGTTCCGGTTCTTTGAATCGGCCCGCATCGCGTTCTTGGATGAGTGCAACTTTATCCGCGCGTACCACGAACTGAACATCGGTGCGATCCTCCACTCGACCGCGTGTCGCTTCCGACGACCGCTGTACTACCCCGACACGGTACGGGTAGGCGCACGTGTCACCCAGATTCGAACCGATCGATTTGAGATGGAGTACGTGGTGTTCTCGACGTCGCA
>JAPULP010000004.1 GCA_027294815.1 Gemmatimonadota bacterium
CGCCAGGATGCCGGTTACGCTTACCTCCGAAGTCACCATCACCTCGGTCTCGCCTGGTCCTCGTTCGACGAGCCGGCTGGTCATACGCATGTCAGCGCCCCCTTTGCCCCGCACATCCAGTCCCCTTCCAGTAAGCTCCGCGACCCGTGCGTCCGAATCGAGGCGTTCGAACCGCACCTGACCCTTGTAGCTTGCTGAGACAGGACCAACCTTCACGGTCATCGTGCCGGCGTACGTCTGATCATCTAGCTGTTCGGTGATGGCAGCACCGGGCAGACTCTTCGCAACACGATAGGGGTCGGTGAGGAACTCCCACACCCGATCAGCGGGTGCCTTGACGACGAAGCTCTTCTCGATCGGTATGGCCATGCGAGCCGGTTGAACCCCCACTAGGTTCTGAGCAGCGATATCACCCTTTCTAGCGACTCCAGGTTGTGCGCCGGGGCGAAGTGGTCCACATACGGTAACGCTGCCGCCATTCCGCGAGCAGTTGGTTCGTAGCGCGGGTCGCCCAGCAGCGGATTCAACCAAATAACCCTGCGCGCACGTCGATGGATGACTCGCATCGGGCGGACGAGGCGGCCAGGCTCCCCACGGTCGAGCCCGTCGCTGAGGATCACGACCACGGTCCTTCCATCGACTAGCTGATTATGGTACTTGGACACGAACTCCGCTAGACTCTCACCGATTTTCGTCCCACCGGACCAGTCAGGAACGCCGGATGCCAGACGATCGATAGTGCGACCGATCTTGCCGGCCGATAACCACGGTGTAAGTCGAGTCAATGACGTGTTGAAGGCAAACACTTCGGCGTAGCGAGCTACCTTCTTGAGCGCCAGGACGAACGCCAACAGAAATCGCGTGTGGGTATCCATTGAACCGCTCGTGTCGCACAAAAGAACCAGGCGCGGTTGGTCGACAGCACGGGCCCGTCTGGCGACTGAGACTAGCTCCCCACCCGTCCCGAGCAAACGCCGGAAGCTGCGGCGAAGATCCATCATCCCCCGACCCCGTGAGGGCACCAAGCGGCGACTCCATCGGGTCGCGAACTTCGACGCGAGGCGCGCAAGGACCCTTTCCATCGCAAGCAGATCCGGCGCGGTATATGCGTCGAACGGTTTGCGCCGCAGGAGCACTTCCGGGCTGTATCCCGGGAGATCTCCCTCGCCCACCGCGCCTTCCGACTCCACCGTCCCCTGCTGCACCCAAAACGCGTCTTGGAGACGGGCCAGACCGCTCCGACCCGACGGCATACGCGGGTGCCGGTCATCCGTCCGGTGCGACCGGGTAACCCACCACCGGTCGAACAGTTCGTCGAATTGCTCCTGGTGCCTTCGTTGGATCTTGAGTGCCGTGCAGAGCGCGTGCCGAACCTCGGCGCGGTCCAACACATCGACCAACGTCAGCGCTCGGGTGCCATCTATTTCATCCGCGAGGCCCACCGGGATCTCCCGATCGCGCAGCGCACCCGCGAACCGAGCGAGGTGGGTGACGATGTCGTGTTCGATCACCGGGCCGGCGTGTCGGTGCTCAGAGCGTGCTCGACGAGAGCCGCAACTGCTTCCGTATCCAGTTCCTGCACATCGTGTTGATCCTTGAGCAGGCACCCCCGTGTTTGCTCGACGGTCTCGGCGTCGAGATGATCACGGTGCAGCTCGACCAACGCCCTAGCCCAGTCGATCGTCTCGGCGACCCCGGGCACTTTGTAGAGCTCACGGCCACGCAGGCCCTGCATGAACCGGGCAATCTCCTCCGCCAGCCGCTCGCCCGCATCCGGAACCTTGCGGCGGATGATCTGGACCTCCTTCTCCAACGTCGGGTGCTCGATATAGAGGTACAGGCAGCGGCGTCGTAGCGCGTCACCAATCTCCCTGGACTGGTTGGACGTGAGCACGACCCGCGGGATGTGTTCAGCGGTGATCGTGCCCAACTCCGGGATCGTCACCTGAAACTCAGAAAGGACTTCCAGCAGGAATGCTTCGAAACCGTCGTCCGCCCGATCTATCTCGTCGACCAACAGTACCGGCGGGCCATCGTGCCGTGTGATGGCCTGGAGTAGCGGACGCTCGAGGAGATACTCGCGCCCAAAAATGATGTCTTCCAACTCGGCGGGGCTCTTGCCGTCACGCTCCATGATTTTCAGCCGCAACAACTGACGCTGGTAGTTCCACTCGTACAACGCCGTGTTGACGTCGAGCCCTTCATAGCACTGCAGTCGGATGAGTTCAGTGTCTAAGAGACCCGCCAAGACCTTCGCAACCTCGGTCTTACCTACCCCGGCGTCTCCCTCAATGAGCAGTGGCTTGCGCATCTGTTGCGCTAGGTAGACCGCCGTGGCGATCTCATCTTCGGCGATGTATCCCTGCCGCGCCATCGCCTGCTGAACCTCACGGATCTCCTGTCTCACGCGGTGCTGTCTCAGCCCGCACCGGCAGGCGCCGCAAAACGTTCAGGTTCCGCCAGGAAACGCTTGCGACAGGATCCGCTACAGAAGTGGTACGTCTGTCCTGCAAGGTCGGCTCGATGTCGGGACGTCTCGGGATTCACGGTCATCCCGCACACCGGGTCTAGCTGCTCAGCCGCTGAAGCTGCTGTGTCTTCCACCGCGCCGGTCGGTCTCCCCACCGTTCGGCCCTCCTGCGCTCGCCTCCACTGCACGATTTCGGCGAGGACACTCAGCGCGATCTCCTCCGGCGACACCGCGCCGATCTCCAGCCCGGCGGGATTGCTGATCCGGTCCAGTTCATCCCTGGCAACGCCCTCCGCGACGAGAGTCTCGCGCAGTTGAGCGAACCGCTTCCGACTGGCGACCACGCCCAGATAGGCGGGTTCCAGCAACAGAGCGGCACGAATCGCCTCTTCGTCCTGTTCGCCAAGCGTGGCGATCACGGCGTAGAGGTGGGCGGGGTCCCGCTTCGATCGTTGCACGACTTCGGGCGAATGAAGATCGGTGACCACGCAATCCACTTCCGGGAATGCCGCCTTATCGGCCTCAGGATCAACCGCCTCGACTACATACCCCAGCACCTTTCCCATCCGCGCCACGGCTTGCGCCGTTGGAGCAACACCAAACACGATCAGTCGTGGAGCGGGGAGCACTGGTTCAATGTAGATATCCACACTGCCTCCACTATGACACGTCATGGGAACGACGGTGACGCCTGGTCGATCAACCGCACCGGGATCGGGGCTCAGCGCAATGAGACGGGGCGTGCCGCTGGAGAGCGCCTTGAGCGCTTCGCGCACAGCCGTAGGCCGCGTACAGCTTCCGCCCAGCCAGCCGTGAAATGTTCCGCCCTCGGTGATGAGAGCACAATCCCCGAGTTGTGCCGAGGTTGGCGGTTCGCGCCGCACGACCGTTGCCAAGGCGAAGAGCTCGCCCCGGCGAGCGAGATCGGCGGCCAGCCTGAGAATGTCCGCACGCATTCAGTCCACCGGGCCAGCTAGCTGTGCTCTCACGCGCTCGTAATCGTCGGGGACATCCAGATCCTGGAGTGCGTCGGCGGGCCATTCGACCACTTCCGCCTCGTCCCGGTGACGCCGCACAATATGCTTACCGCACCCCTCGCTGTGAGGTCCCTGAAACTCGGGAAACAGGGACCGGTCGTGCAGCATGGGTGGCGCATTTACATCACCGTACCGGGAAATAACGAGCGGGGCTGTACTGTCACGATATCGTTCCACCAGCGTCTTGATCATCTTTGTCGTCACGAACGGCATGTCGGGAAGCATGACAACGGCTGCAACATTCGGCTCGGGGACTTGGGAGATCCCGAGCCGCGCGGAGCTATTGATCCCTTTTTCGTACTCGGTATTCAAGACGAGGCGATACGGCAGGCCGGAAAGCGTCTCTCCCACGCGGTCCGCTTCAAACCCCACCACAACGATGACAGGGTCGAGCCCGGCTTCGATCGCCCGCTGGACGGCGCGCCTGAGAAGCGGCTCACCATCGAGTTCGAGCAGCAGTTTGTTCC
>JAPULP010000040.1 GCA_027294815.1 Gemmatimonadota bacterium
CGCCACTGAAACCTGCGGTCCTCTGCTCGCCCATCCAATGACGTCGGTGCGCTGCGCAAGGGGGATGCGATCTCCGCCAACCTCGAGCGCGACTGTTGCAGTCGTTCTGACAACGACCAGGGGAATGGATTGGAGATACGTTCCGTTGGGATTCCCGGGCGCCAATCCCATGGACCGGAACTGGGTAGCGAGATAGTCGATCGTCAGCTCTTCGCCGCGTGATGCCGGCCCCCGTCCTTCGAACTCGTCCGACGCCAACGTCGCAACGTGCCGGCGCAGGTCGTCCGCATCGATCGTGGCCAGGGCGGCGCGGACTCCCGGATCCGTCGCGAGCCTGGAAACGGTTTGCGCTGTGGCACCGACGGGGACGGCAGTGCACAAAACTATCAATGCCCGCGTGCCAACCATTCTCCGCACCGTCAGTTCCGCAATACCCCGCATATCACCTCCTCTCATGCCCTGGGCCGCAACACTTTCACCGCCATCCAGCGGTGGTGTTTCAGATCCTCGGCGAGATAGACCGTGGCCATGCCGCCGCTGCCGATTTCCTCGTCAATGCCGTAGCGGTCAGATAGGGCGGTTTTCAGGCGGTCGAAGCTGTCTGCCACGGCGGGCCTCCAGTTTGCCGATTGCGCCAAGGTACCCGCCGCTCAGGGGCCTCACCAGTAGCGGGAACCCCTCGATCTACCTGCCCACCAACCACCGACCAACATCGACCAACCCCCCGGGCCCCCGGCATTGCCACTCGGCTGGTGTGGAAGGGGACGACCTAGGCTCGGTCTTCGAGTCCGGCTAAATAGAGCAGGAACGCATAATCGAAAGCGCGTTCTTCATAGAGACCGTACCGACCCGAAGCTCCGCCGTGTCCCGCTTCCATGTTGGTCTTGAGCAGTATCATGTTGGCGTCCGTCTTGAGAGCACGAAGCTTCGCCACCCACTTGGCCGGCTCCCAAAACTGCACCTGCGAATCCTGCAATCCCGTCGTCACCAAGAGATTAGGGTAGTCCTTCGCCTCCACCTGATCGTAGGGTGAGTAGGACAGCATGTACCGGTAGTATTCCTCCTCGTTTGGATTTCCCCACTCATCATACTCGAAGGTCGTGAGAGGAATGCTCTCGTCGAGCATCGTCGTGACGATGTCGACGAAGGGAACCTGCGCCACTACTCCGTTCCACAAGTCGGGGCGCATGTTGGTAATGGCGCCCATGAGTAGCCCGCCCGCGCTCCCTCCCATGGCGAAGAGCCGCCCAGCGTCCGCGTAGCCTTCCTCGATCAGAAACTCGCCAACGTCAATGAAATCGGTGAACGTGTTCTTCTTGTTGAAAAGCTTGCCGTCGTTATACCAGCGGCGGCCCATTTCCTGTCCACCGCGAACGTGAGCAATGGCGTACACGAAACCGCGATCCAGCAGGCTCACCCGCATGGGATCGAAATAGGCGTCCATGCTCGCTCCGTACGAACCGTAGGCGTAGAGGAGCAACGGACTCGCGCCCTCGAGGGGCGTGTCCTCGCGGTACACGATCGAGACAGGCACGCGCTCGCCGTCTCGTGCGGTGACGAACCGACGCTCGGCGACGTAGTCGTCCGCGCTGAACCCTCCAAGAACTTTATCCTGTTTGAGGAGGGTCTTCTCACGGGTGTCCAGGTTGTAATCGAACACCGAGTTCGGAGTGGTCAGCGAGCTGAAGGCGTAGCGCAGCACCTTTGACTCCACGTCTCGATTGACTTCGAAGTATGTGCGGTAGGCCGGCTCTCCAAAATCCACGTCGTGCTCTGCCGATCCGTCGCGTGGCATGACCCTGTAGTGGGTTAGTCCGTCCCTCCGTTCGCTGACCACGAGGTAATCACGGAAGACTTCGAGAGATCCCAAGAGCACGTCGTCTCGGTGGGCGATCACTTCCTCCCAATGCGAACGATCGGATCGACCCACGGGTGCTTTGACCAGACGGAAGTTTTGGGCGCTATCGTTTGTTCGGATGTAGAAATCGTCACCGAGATGGAATACCCGGTATTCGTGGTCCCGCTCCCGCGGAAGAATCACCTCGAACTCGCCCATCGGATCGTCGGCGGACAAGTATCGATACTCGGTCGAGAGCGTGTGGCTGGATCGAATCAGGAGATACGCACGCGATTTGGTTTTGGAGATATTGACGCTGAACTCGGTGTCGGGTTCTTCATAAACGAGTTCGTCTGTCGCAGGATCGGTGCCGAGGCGGTGCCGGTAAATCCGGTAGGATCGCAAAGTCTCGGGATCTTGCCTCGCGTAAAACAATGTGCTGTTGTCGTTTGCCCATTGCAAATTTTCGGTGGTGGAAAGGATCTTGTCGTCGAGCATCTCGCCGGTCTCGAGATCTTTGAAGCGGATGGTATGGAATCGCCGCCCAACCGTGTCGACGGAAAATGCCACCACGTTTTGCCCGCTGCTCACTCGTACCAGTGCGAGAGAGAAATAATCATGTCCCTCGGCGAGGGCGTTCCCGTCCACCATGATCTCTTCGGGGGCGTCCAAGGACCCCTTCTTCCTCGCGTGGATCGCGTACTCCTTGCCGTCTTCGAAGCGCCGGTAATAGAAGTAGTCTCCATCCTGATACGGGACGGTGGCGTCGTCCTGCACGATACGACCCTTGATCTCTTCGAACAGCGTGGCCCGCAGCTCTTCGGTGGGCGCCATTGCCGCGTTGGTGTACTCGTTCTCCGCCTTCAGATAGGCGATGACCTTCGGATCGTTGCGGTCGCGAAGCCAGAAGTAGTTATCTACGCGGGTGTGGCCGTGAATCGTGAGGTTGTGAGGTTTGATCTCCGCCATGGGAATCTCAACACGCTGCGTTTGGGCTATAGCAAAGTCGGCTTGGATGATGACCAGGAGCGCGATAGCCCCGGCAAATAGATTGCGACATTTCATCTTACATCTCCGTTCACATGGTGGGTTTTGGATCCCCGAGGACGAATTGCTAATGCAAGAATGCGTAGATCACGTAATTCACGCCCAGTTGCGAGGGCGGTTTTCAGGCGGTCGAAGCTGTCTGCCACCGGCGGGCCTCCAGTTTGCCGATTGCGCCAAGGTACCTGCCGCTCAGGGGCCTCACCAGTAGCGGGAACGGAGGAAATCCCTCGACAGACCCATCACCCAGAAACCGACCAACCCCCAGACCCCCCTGGGTCCCATCGACCCCCGTGAGAGCGCATACCGCCTGGCCGGATGAAGCGCACCTCCGCAACTCGTAAGACTGAGATCTG
>JAPULP010000400.1 GCA_027294815.1 Gemmatimonadota bacterium
CTCCCGACGCCCGACACCGTATCAGCGTTCGAGGACTTCGTGTCGCACCTGCCACGGGATATCAAATGGTCTGTTGAATTCCGCCATCGGGGATGGTTGACGGATCACACGCTCGACCTGCTTCGAGAGTTGAACATCGCACTGGCGTTGGTAGACGGCCGGTGGATCAAGCAATCGACGATGCTCGAGCTGCTTGCAGATCCAACAGCCGATTTCTGCTATGTGAGATGGATGGGCCCGGATCGAAGGAGCACCGATTTCTCACGGCCGCAAGTTGATAGGGAGGCAGATCTCGCCGCGTGGGCCGAGGCGTTCGAGACGATACCGGAACGGGTGACCTCGGTTTACGGCTACTTCAACAATCAATTTCAGGGACACGGTCCTCAGAGCGTGCGCGAGATGCAACGGTTGATCGGACAACAGCCGGTGGAGCCCGTTGCCCTGCGCGGGTAAACCAGCACTCTGGGTCGTATTTCCTTTCCAAAAGGCCGTGCTCCCTTCTCAAATATCATCGTATTTGTGAGAGGGCGGACTAGCTGGGTGAAGAATGTCGCCACTTCCAGCTTCCCGCTGCCGCCCGCTACCTTTCGTGCATGCCGGATCCCCGCGTAGCAGTTATCCAATTCCGACCGCGCAAAGCGGACTACAAGGAGAATCTCCGGCGGATCGGAGGCGTGTTCGCACAGTTGGCGGACCGCGACGATCCGCCCGACATTGTCGTGTTTCCCGAGTCCGCGACGTCGGGGTATTTCCTCGAGGGGGGTGTGCGCGAGGTGGCCGTGCCGGCGGGGGCCTTGTTCCGCGACCTACAGGCGCAACATGCAGCATCCGGTGCCGGCCCCATGGACGTCGTCCTGGGATTCTTCGAGCAGTTTCGGAATCACATCCACAACTCAGCGCTTTACGCCTCACTTGGTGTCGACGATGCGAAGATCCACCATGTGCATCGGAAGGTTTTCCTTCCGACTTACGGCGTGTTCGACGAACGGCGCTTCATTCACCCGGGCCGTGGCGTCCAAGCGTTTGATACGCGTTGGGGCAGGGCCGGTATCGTGGTGTGCGAAGATGCGTGGCACTCGATCATGCCGACGTTGGCGGCGTTGGACGGCGCAAAGTTTCTGTTCATACCAAGCGCTTCACCGGCCAGAGGCGTCGTTCCCGCACGCGTTGTTGCAACAGACGAGGACGATCAGACAATACCGGCGAGCTTGGAAACGTGGGAGCGGATTGCACGGACGATCGCCGGAGAGCACGGCATCTACGTCGTGATGGCCCATCTCGTGGGATTTGAGGGAGGAAAGGGATTCCCGGGCGTTTCGCTGATTACCGGTCCCGACGGCGGCGTCGTTGCGCGCGGGCCGCTGTTCGAGGAGGCGGTGGTAGTCGCGCAACTCAGCGATGCTGCTGTCTCGCGCGTCCGCACAGACCAGCCACTGCTTTCCGATCTTCAAGCCGAGATGACGAATCTCATCGAGGCCTTTTCCAAGGGTGAGCGGGAACCGCTGGTCTATGATGACGACGTGGAGCGGGCCACCGACGCGGGCGGCGAGTCTACAAGTCTCCCGTTCGTCAGCGATCCCGATGCGCCCGATCCACTTGCTGTCGATCCGGATCTTCTCGAGCGATGGCTTGTCGCGTTTCTCCGCGACGAAATCGTGGAGCGGCGAGGTTTCGAGAAGGGCATCGTGGGTTTGTCGGGTGGTGTGGACTCTTCGCTGACCGCGTTTCTCGCGACGAAGGCGCTTGGCAAGGAAAACGTCATCGGTGTTCGCATGCCGTATTCATCGTCGAGCGTAGAGAGTCTGGAGCATGCCAACTTGGTGGCCGAGATCCTGGGGATCAGGACCGAAACGATCGATATCACCGCGGCGGTGGATGGATATGCAAAGGCTACCACCTGCAAACCGGATCCAGCGCGTCTTGGCAACGTCATGGCGCGCGTTCGGATGATTACACTTTTTGATCTCTCGGCCGCTTATCGGGCGCTCCCTTTGGGAACGGGAAACAAGACCGAGCGATTGCTGGGATATTTCACATGGCACGCCGACGATTCCCCGCCGGTGAATCCTCTGGGCGATTTGTTCAAGACTCAGGTTTCGGCACTGGCACGTCACGTCGGCGTTCCCAAGGAGATCGTGGACAAACCGGCGACGGCGGATCTCATCGTCGGGCAGACCGACGAGAAGGATTTGGGCATCTCATATCCGCGCGCCGACGCGATTCTCTGGCATCTGCTGCGCGGTTATTCCGTTGAAGAGATCGCCGCCAAGGGCTTCACCCAGGAAGAGATCACGGTCGTGCACGGCCGGCTGGAGTCTACCCATTGGAAGCGCCGGCTACCGACGGTCGCGATGGTGAGCCAAACCGCCATCGGAGAGTATTATCTTCGGCCGGTCGATTACTAATCCGCCAACACTCTGGGTCGTAATTGGGGTAACCTATTCACCGCAAGACCGCGGAGGACGCTGAGGTCTTGGACAGGATGACGCAGCGTTCTCTTTCCAATTAGAACAGGCACGGACTCCTATGTCTGAAGACAATCTCTCGCCGCGCCCGGTGCAGGATTCGCATTCGGTGATGAGCGAGCTGATGATGCCACACATGGCGAACAACCACGGAAACGTGTTTGGCGGCGTGATCCTTTCCTTGGTGGACCGCGTGGGTGCGGTGGCAGCGACGCGACACGCGCGTCAACCTTGCGTGACCGTGGCCATGGATCGGGTGGTGTTTCACGAACCCATACACCTTGGTGAGCTCGTGACCGCAAAGGCGAGCGTGAACTTCGTGGGTCGTACCTCGATGGAAGTCGGTGTACGTGTAGAAGCGGAGAACATGATCACCGGACAACGACGGCACACCAATAGCTGTCACGTGACATACGTTGCCGTTGACGGCAACGGCCGTCCGGTACCGGTACCGAAGGTGACTCCGGAGACTGATGGGGAAATGCGCAGGTACGAGCGGGCCGAAGCTCGACGGACACGCCGGTTGGAGGAATTGAAGTCGGAACGACGTTCATGACGAAGATCGTTTGTGTGTTGAGTGGCGGGTCGGCAAAGGGCGCGGCGCATGTCGGTGCCATCAAGGCGTTGTTCGAGTGGGACCTTCGGCCGGCTCATTATGTGGGGACTTCGATCGGTGCGGTCATGGGCGCGTGTTTCGCGAGTGGTCTGGCCTACGAAGAGGTCTTGCGACGTATCTCGACCTTGACGCGGAGAGACGTGGCGGTGTTGTCGCCGGCCGCCTTGTTGGGTGTGTTCGCCAAGAGCTTGTTTCAGGGCCGTACTTGGCGGGAGACAATCGAGACACTCGTTCCCGCGAGCACCTTCGAAGAGCTCGAAACTCCGCTCACCGTAACGGCCGTGGATGGCGACAGTGGTGACCTCGTGTTGTTCGGCGCGGGAGGCCGGTCAGACGTGTCTCTACCCGACGCCCTCTATGCGTCGTGCGCCCTTCCTTTGTACTACCCTCCTGCTCGGATCGACGACCGCGTCTATGTGGACGGGGGGCTACGAGCGGTGTTTCCCCTGGATGTCGCCGGGCAATTCGATCCGGACGTGGTCTTCGGTGTGAACGTCGGCCCGTTGTTGTACACTGCGCCGCCCGTCGACGAGCACCCGCCGCCCGGCTTGCTGGGTGCCCACCGGCGGGCCATGCGTATCATGATGGGCGCGCAATCCGAGGAAGTCATCGGCCGCTGGACGCGGGAACGTCCCAACGATCTGGTATTGGTCCAACCGCAGATCAGAGGGCGGGCGGTCTTTTCGCTGGACAGAATCGTCGAGTACGTCGAGAAGGGATACCGAGCAGCGCAGCGCGCACTCGCCGATTGGCGATCCGTTGACTAGGACTCCGTTTCACATGTTCGGTGACGTATTGTTGTTTTTTTTGACAGGATGACAGGATAAGGAACCTTATATTGGGCATCGCGGCCGGGCTGGCAAACATTGTTGCTGGCCACGATCGGGGTCCAATCGGTCTTAGACATTATGCGGGTCGGGCCCATCGTGTCTTATTTCACGCTGATAGTCGTTGG
>JAPULP010000401.1 GCA_027294815.1 Gemmatimonadota bacterium
GGCGCAGGCCTACGCGTCGCTCGATGAGCCGCTGTCGCGATCGATCCTGTTCCTCGCCGTGACCGCCGAAGAAAAGGGCTTGCTCGGCTCGGCGTATTATGCCGCCAACCCGGTATACCCCCGCAACAAGACCGTCGCCGCCATCAACATGGACGGATTGAACGCCGACGGTCGGACGAACGACATCACCGTCATCGGATACGGCGCCTCCGAGTTGGACGACTATCTCGAGACGGCGGCCGCCGCGCAAAATCGAGTCATTCGCGCGGACCCCGAGCCGGAAAAGGGTTTTTACTACCGGTCGGACCACTTCAGCTTTGCCAAGCAAGGAATCCCCGCACTGTACACCGACGCCGGGATCGATCATGTCGAGCACGGTGAACGGTGGACCCTGGCACGGCGCGACGAGTACACGGCGGACCGATACCACAAACCCACCGACGAATTCGATCCATCGTGGGATTTCTCCGGTGCGGTCGATGACCTGCGGGTGCTCCTCAGCATCGGCCTGCGCCTCGCGAACGAATCGACCTTCCCCAATTGGCGGATGGGGAACGAATTCCGGGCTATTCGCGACGCGGACATGGCGCGCGAAAGTGGCGTGGAACTGAGGGACTGAATATCCAATATCCGATATCCAAGAATGAACACTGGATATTGGATATTCAATATTGGATATTCGATCTCCATGGCTACCGTCCTCACACTTTCCCGGCCGTTTCCGTCACGCTATGGCGTCCCCGTCATCGCCCACGTCGACCTGAGTATTTTTCAGAAGCAATACTTCACGCATTGCCTCTCGTGCACTTTCTGCGCGGATTCCTGTTGTTCGCATGGTGTCGACGTCGACCTCTACCACGTCGATCGGATCAACGAGCGTGCCGAGGCGCTCGAGGCGTACACCGGCATAAACCGCGACCAATGGTTTGGGGAAGCGCGCATCGACGACCCGGAGCTGCCTGGGGGCGGCTCGGTGCGCACACGCGTCGTCGGGGGCGCGTGCGTCTTTCTCGACCGGCAAGACCGCGGTTGTCTCATTCACAAGTTCTGCGACGAGCTTGGAACCGACTATCACGACCTCAAGTCGATCGTGGATTGTCTGTTTCCGCTTTCCGTTATGGACAGCACGCTGTACCCCGCGTCGGAGGTGGAAGACCGGACGTTGGCGTGCGTCGGCACAGGTCCGACCTTGTATCGCGGCTTGCGGGATGAGCTGCTGTACTATTTCGGCGAGGAGTTGGTAGGGGTGTTGGACGGTCTCGAGGGGAGCGGGGAGCAGGGAGCAGGGAGCGGTATTCCTTGATTGCTCAAATCGCCGGGGTTACGGCCTACGGCTCACGGCTCACGGCTCACGATTCCTGCTCCCCGCTCCCCGCTCCCCGCTCCCTGCTCCCTTCATTGCCCAATCGTATACGTCAGCCTCGTCGTGATCAGCAAATCGTTCTTTTCGATCCCCGGCTGCGGGCGACTGGTGTGTTCGGTGAGCACGCCGACGCGAAACCCGATTCCGACAAATAGCGGCGCCGTCATGCTCGCGTCCGACACGAGTCGATAATCGGCGAGGTCCTTCACCTGGGGCGAAAAATCTACCTGCCACAGCAACACCGCGGGTCCGAAGTCGTGGCGAATTTTTGAGGCCATCGATGCCACCATGACCGTCTTCACTCCGGCCGATATGAAGTTCTCGCGACGCACACCGCCGGCGACCGAAAAGTTGAGGTCTGTTTCCCTCTTCGCGACCGCCTGGAATCCCAGCCCGACGTTGTACGTGGAGCGCAACGCGATGTCTTGGAATCTATCCCGTTCTTGTCGTGTGGCTCCAAACAAGAAGACCCGCGAGTTCACGAAGACGTCCAGCCGCAGCGTCCCATAGGACTTGCTTACGGTGGTCTCGAAGCTGCCGCTCTCCGATTGACTCGACGCGCGGATCAGCCCGAAGCCGAGCGTGACGCGGTCTCTTGTCGTGCGACGCTCGATGTCCATGGTGGTCGAGAGGCCGCGCGCCCGGCTGTTGCCGCTCTTGTCCGAAAACCCGAACGCCAGGTTGGCCACCCAGAACCTCGCGATGGGCGAGAACAATCCGATTTGGAGCGGCACCAACGCGTCGAGATCGGTGGCGCTCCCGACGGCCGCAAGCTGCGCGGGAGTCACCGTGCGGGTCCCCGTACTCAAGGTCAGCAGTAGACCCCCCGGTGCCGGCGCGATGGTGACGGCGTCGATCGTCCCGTCGTCGAGCCGGACGCCGATGGGCGCGGAACTGGCGAGCCCCGTCACTTCAGCCACCGGAAGGCTCACGTCCTCTCCGCCGTATGCGAACACCCATGTGGGGCCATCGATGCGCTTGAGTGTACCGGACAGCCGATCGCCATTCCGAAGCGTGACGGTGTGTTGGGCCTGGAGCGGCGCCGGCGGCGCGATCGACAGGGCTGCAAGGAGAAAAAAGACGGCGTTGTTGAGAGGTCGGTTCACGGTAATGGTCCTTGGCGCTAAGCGCCTGGTGTCAGCGTCAGGTCGAGTAGTCGATGGTTGCGTTCGGTCCGAATCTCGCCCCGATCCACGACGACCGGATAGGCAAAAGTGGGTCCATCATACACAAAACTGTGGTATTCGCCGCGTTCTCCGCAGGCGTCCATCTCTGGCAGCCGGCCCACGGCGGTCACAAAATCTTCGTCGATCTCTTTGCCCAGTAGGTCTGCTCCGCC